>CBDUUJ010000024.1:0-13765 GCA_965370205.1 uncultured bacterium | reverse complement strand
CTTTTTTTAAACTGTTGAAAAAGTAACGATAACCCATCTATGCCGCCCACAAACTTGGTGCAAATATGGTCAATTCCCCAGTAACTATCGGGTTTGTGGGTGTTTTTTTTTATCGTTAATCATCCTGGAAAAGTCACCCACAAACCCGCAGATTTTACAAAATTGGTCGAGACAGGATCAAGTTTGTGGGCGGCATAATTAAAAATATTCTATCGATTGAGAAATATTGTGCTTCTTCAACAGCCTTTAACAGACGCGGCTTGGTTACTATGCTGAAAAAATAAAATCGCGGCGACCGGGGGGATCGGTCGCCGCATAAATGGAGAGCAGTGGGAGAGATTTTTTTTTACCGTTGATCCACGGTTTAGTCAGTAAAAACCTGGACCCAGTAGTAACCCGGCGCATACGGGTCGCCGGACTGGGCCGGGACAATCCCCAGACCTATCTTATTGAATGAGCCATTTATAATATTCGCCTTATGTCCCGGTGAATTCATCCAGGCGGTTTCGACCTCGGACGGTGTATCGTACCCGACAGCGATATTTTCACCCGCGCTTGAGAATTCAATGCCGTAGTAAGCCATCCTCTGCCACGGCGTCCATCCATCGAGATTGACATGATCGAAAAATATCAGGTCGGCCATATCCTGGGCATGGAACTGCGCGACTGTGTCCAGGTATTCATCCGTTTGCAGGAAAGACAATCCGTACGACGCACGGTCAGCGTTAATATGAACCATAAGCTCATTTCTCATCGCGCTGAAATCATGAAATACGACCGCCCTGTAATAATGGCTGGTCACCGCGTTCTGCATGTTGGGCGAGTGCGCATCAACTCTTAGCTCGTAAATTCCCGGGGAGGCCGAGTAATTCATCAGGATGGCAGCCCATCGATCGGCAGACTCGATCAGCCAGACATCCCCACCGCCAAGCGGACCTGCATGAAGGCAGACGCCGCTGATGTCATCCTGAAGATCCTCAACACTGAACCTGATATTTGCGCTCCCGCCGCCGGAATGGAGCTGTCCCGACTGCATGAATCCATCGATACCGCTGACATCGCCCGCAGGCGCCGGATGTCCCGCTGTCACAAGAAAGTTGAAATTAACAGGGATATTTCCGGGATTCGTTTTTAGTTCAAATCTTTCTGTGAAACTCGATCCCGGTGAAAATGCATGATCCGGGAGAAAATCCGCATACGTGATATATGGCGCCGGGTATTGATAATCCTGATTCTCGAACAGCGATGTGTACCCGTCCGCATTCAGAAGTTCGAGAGTGACCCCATTGGAAATCTGCAGCATCCCGCGAACATCGTATGCCCACAGGCTGGTCGGATTCTTCAGGGTAACGTCGAACTGCCCCGTCCCGAGCGACATCTCACTCCCCGTAAGCTGTATATCGATGCAGTCATCGCACCATGGAGGATTGAGAAAATAGGATACCCTGTAATGCCTGATTGCAAGCTCACCGGATCTTGATACCTTTGCCACTTCTCCAGTCGATGGATCCCACACAATTTCAAAAACACCCCAGACTTCAACACCCCCGCTGTATTCATTTCCGGTGCCGGGATCAGTCAGGTCAAGTGACCCATCACTATCCTGAACCGCTTTTTCTTCATCTGATAAATCAGGCAGCATGGGAGGTCCCGTTCGGGAACAGGCTGCAAATGTAAGAAGGATTACTATCAGGGCTGCAAAAAATCGAAGCATCGTTGATTCCTCACGGAGCAGGACGTACGGAACGACAGGCGATCATCGTGCCGATTTAGCATATTATAGCTTATTATATCCCTATAGCGGCAATTGCGCTATAAAATTAATTACAAATGGCAAAGTAATGCGAATTTGGGAACACCGGATTTTAAACAGACCAAACCATTTCATGTCTCTGAATATGATCAGTGAGACTGACCTCAACGGCAGATTGTCCATGCTGCGCCAGATTGTCCCGCACTTTGGGGGAAGAGGCAGATTCAAATAACTGAGTGAAACACTTGTATCTCTCTCTGAAAAAGACTTCCTGTCAGCATATTTACAGCATGTTAATATGAAAGCGGGATTTCCAGTTTCAACGTTGACAGATGCCGGTATCTCCGGTATAGTGTGCCAATCGTACCCGTGAAATACGGGATGCGTGAGTTTGTTTTATTAAAACTCTTTTCATCAATTCTGATGTTTACAGAGGCAACTTTAACATCATGACAAAGCCAATCCGCATGAGAACCATCTGGATGAGCGTCGCAATTCTGCTTGTGCTCATTCTTGGAGTATCCACCCTGCTGGCCCGTCCGGCCACACGGAGGGATCCTCAAACTATCGACCCCAGGGCAGCAATGGATGAAAGGCAGATCATGGTAGTCACTAATGACTCACCATTCCAGCCAAACAGCCTGTGCGCCTCGTGTCACATGGAATTTTTCGATCAGTGGTCCCGCACGATGCATCACCAGGCATGGAGGGAGCCTGTATTCCAGGCTTTCTACAGCGACTACCAGGAATCTCTTCAGAGCGAAGAGTACTACCGCGAACCGGAAGAGATCGAGTTCGAGGAAGATCTTACCGGTCGGGAACTCAGACGCTACAGGTGGAGAGATGCTGAGAATCCTGAAAAGGGCGAAGATATCGAGAACACGGTCTTCAGGATCGAGGATATCGAAGGCGAAATCTCCGTCCAGGTCCATGGTGACGGCCTTATGGCTGACGGCATCCGCGACGGCAAGGTGTACATCAACTGCATGAGATGCCACGCTCCGGGCGCGGATTTCACCCTGGATGCAGATCTCTACCTTGAGAATAACATCGACGGTGTCTTCTGCGATTACTGCCACACCATCGTCGATTACACCGAGACCGAAGGCTACGTGATCTTCTGGGGTCACATCAAGCATGGTCCGAGACAGTACGGTACGACATCCTCGCACGCCATCGAGTACAGCAGGCTCTCATCGAACAGCCTGTTCTGCCGTGGATGCCACCAGTACGAAAATCCATGGGGACTCGCCGTTTTTGACACATATGATGAGTGGTTCAACAGCGAGTACGCAAATCCCGCCAATACAGTTCACTGCCAGGAATGCCATATGGCCACATATCCGGGCCGCGCAAGCCTGAGAGGCGACTGGCGTCCGGATGTTCATTCCCACGAGTTCGGCGGAGGCCATGACTACGACTTCATGGTCGAGAGCGCCACTGTGGATTTCACAACCGATATCCAGGGCGATGAGATTTACATCGATGTGGATGTTGCCAACTCCAGGGCCGGTCATAACTATCCGTCCTCCAACGGTATGCGACAGCTCATCCTTGTTGTCCGCTTAAAGGGCGCCGCCGGTGAAACCCTCTGGGAAGGCAAGCGTGTCTATGAGCGCATCTTTGGCGACATGGAAGGCAATCCCACGATGGATATCTGGAAAGCAACACAGATTCTTTCCGACAGCACCCTTGTTCCGGGCGAGATCAGAACAGAGAGCTTCGTGGTTCCGATGCCTGAAACCGATGACAGCCTGTATATCACCTCACAGCTCTTCTACAGACTCTCACCTGAAGAGGCTGAGATCGGGACAGAATACCTTGTGCTGCCATACCGAATCGACTTCGCAACACAGTTCATTCAGTAAATAATCGGATTCATCCGGTAAAAATATTCAGATCTCTGAAAAACCACCCCCTCAACCCGAGGGGGTTTTTTCTATGTCATCAGCTTCCAGCGTGCCGTCAGCTTCCAGCTATCGGTTTTTTCCTTCCCCAAAAACCGCTGGCTTATCGCATCAAATTTTCCTTCCCCTCCTTGATTTTTTGCTGCAACTGAAGTATATTCCGGTGCCGCCTGTTTAGCATCAGGCATTTTTTATGATATTATATTAGCGATCCGCGCTAGCTCAATGGTAGAGCAACCGGCTGTTAACCGGTTGGTTCTTGGTTCAAGTCCGAGGCGCGGAGCCACCGAAAACGATAAGCCCTTCTCCAGATCGGAGAAGGGCTTTTTCATTAGCAGGCAGCCCGGCATTTCCTTTGCCGGGAATCTGATATACTATTCTCTTATATTTCAGGGATAGTATCGCTGTATGTAATTCTGGAAGGAAGTACGATTGATTCACAAATCCCGGCAAAGGAAATGCCGGGCTAGATACTACCATGTACCATCAGCGAGAAACCTAGCCAGGTAGATATCCGTGATACCGTTTGCGCTGTATTCATCGATTCCAAAGCCTGGCTCGAAATCGACAGTGTCACTGAACGAGCCCGTGATGTATATGTGCTGGTAATCGTCAAGCGCAAGTGCACCCCAATAAAAACCCTCATAACCTCCACCTCCCCAAGTAGTTGTCCATTGGTGCTCACCAACAGAATCGAGCTTGGTCATGAAGGAATCGGAGTCACCAACTGCGGTATGAGGGTCGTAACCGGTTCCCGGATCAAAATCAGCTGTAGCCATGAACTCACCAGCCACATAAATGTTATCAGATCCATCAATACTGACACCACCGCTGGCGTAGTCATTAAGAGTGCCGCCCCAGGTAAGCACCCATTGGAAATTGCCAATGGAACTAAATTTGCTTAATGAAGCGTCATATCCACCGTTGGAAGCACCCATTATGGCTCCAGAACCGGGGTCGAAATCCACGGTTCCCCAGAAACATGCAGCAACATACACATTATCAAATGAGTCCACAGCTACTCCTCGACCATTTTCCCTATTATCAACAGAGCCCCAAGTGCCTGCCCATCGGTGATTTCCATTGGGAGTGAATGATGTTAAATATACATCGCCCAAGCCATTGGAAGAGTGCCATGCCTCGCCGGGGCCTGGGTCGAAATCTACCGTACCTTCGAAGTTCCCGGTAATGTATGAATTACAGGAGCTATCAAGTGCAATGGCCCATCCCGTGTCCCATTTTGTTCCTCCCCAGGCCCTTACCCATTGAAACTGGTCGTTGGAATCGAACTTCATAAGGAAAGCGTCGTGCGAACCGTTTGATATTCGACTCTGAATTTCAGGTCCCGGATCGAAATCTACAATGGCGCCAAAATGCCCAGGGATATATTTATTACCAGCATCATCGAATACAACTCCTTCGCTGTCTTCCCAACTTACACCTCCCCAGGAATGCACCAGTTGGAATACACCTTCATTATCGAACTTACATAGAAAGGCATCCCGCTCCCCGTTCGACGTACGGTACTCTATTCCAGCACCGGGGTCGAAATCCACAGTGTTGCTGTAGTTGCCGGTTACATAAATGTTATCGTACTCGTCTATTCCGATTCCTTTTGCACCATCTATGGACGCGCCGCCCCAGGTCCGGACCCAGATCAAATCACCACACTCATTGAATTTACTAAGAAACATATCTTTATCACCCTGTGAAATTGCGAACTGGGTTCCTGAGCCTGGATCAAAATCCACTGTGGCCATGAAATGGCCGGCAACGTAAACGTTACCCAATGTGTCCAATGCTACAACAGATCGGATATCTTCATCTATTCCTCCCCAGGTTCGAGCCCAACCTGAATCTTCAATAATGATCTCTATAGGCTCGTCCAGAGTATCCGTTTCACCCTCATCATCTGTCACACGAAACTGCACGTAGTAAGTCCCAGGCGTATACCATGTATGATAAGTATCAGGACCCACCTCATCAAACTCCCCATCATTATCCCAGTCCCATTCATATAATACGATGGTTCCCCCATCGGGATCATAGGAGCCGTCATCGTAGAAATGGACAGGCAGGCAGACATCCTGGGGTACAGGCTCCGCAGCTGCTATTGCTACCGGCCCTGGTTTTTCACACTGGATTCCCACATCAACCAGAAAATAACTAGACAACGGGCCGTCCGCGTCATTTTTAAAGCCAAACTTGTTTGTGTAATCAAACTCAGGGTACCTGCACTCAACCCAGACAGGAAGCAGGCCTGTGCAATCATATGGATTCTCTACCGCAATCTCTGCATGATATGTCGAGTAATGATCCCCACCTCCGGTTGGGTTTGCCATATCAACCTCGTATGCCCCGGTCCATGCATCCGAGTAAATCAGGATATTGTATTCATTCATTACTCCACTGAAGGTTGCCGACCAGTCCCACGGACTTATGTCCAGGCTCACGATACCACCGTAATCTCCGCCGTCGTTCCAGACAATACTGCTGTCCTGGATATCGCAAACGACCGCCTCTTCAACATTCGCCTCAGGTGGAAAATCCTCCGGGACCTCAACAGGTGGACCGGGGTCGTGTTTATTTGGCTCCCAATGTCCGATCACTGCATAATGGAAATTGGCTTTCCCTGTCGACGGCAGATCAGGAAAGATTAAAGAAAAATGCCTCCATACCAGGCTCCCCTCGGTAAACATCCCCCGGTCATCAGCGTTTGCTATAAGAAACTGGAATTCATCCTCGTCGAGGTCTAATCCGTCGGTATAGAACTTATATGCGTTCAGGTCCGATGTCGGTTTATAGCCCGGCGTGCCGTACTTGCCGGGATTGTAGCCGAACATCGGGGGAAGCTCATCCACACCCTTGAATTCATTTGCGTTGAACCACCTTGTATGGCCGTCAGAGTTCAACAATCTTTGATCGCCAACTCCCGGGATGGACAATGTCGGGTCTCCGGGGTAAACGTCATTCCCGTCACCCATGAATACTCCCATCACATCGAACCCGGTGTATTTCTTTAAAGCCGGGAATGTGTGTTCCAGTCCAATATCTATCTCAACCTCGCCGGTATCTTCGTTGATTTCAATATTTTCGAACAGGATCATCGAGTTGGGAATTACGTGCTCGAAGTTCCCGGAAAACGACGCACGCCTGAGCGGGACAGCATCGACCGTTTCGGTTTCTGGATTGATGTACACCTCCCAGACACCCCAGAGGCAGCCACTCCCTGGACCAGCCTGAACGGTGCTATTACCTGTTATTGTCGGATCTGATGTGGAGTCGGGTGTAACGGGTTGGGTCGTGGACCCTGAGCAGGAAATGGTGAGAACGAGCATCATTCCCATAAATGGAATCAAGTTGAACCATCGCATGGCATTTCTCCCTGACTTTGATTTAACTAAATCCTCCCAGCCTTCCTACTTACCGGCTACGAGGCAATATTGCCTTCCAAAAACATACGATAGCAACATACAAAATTTAATTACTCCCAGGAACAGGCTACATATTATACACTAAACTAGTATTAATGAAAAACCTATTGTAAAAACATTGACAGGCTACTCACAAAATTGAAAAATCATCTTCTGGAATTGCTTAAAAATCCATATCGTAGCTGTAGACTCCGCCGCTTAATCTGCTTTTGACTTTCAGGCCGCAATGATCGAATACCGCCTGCATCGCCTTGTTCTCCTGCAGAGTAAGTAGCCCGGTATTTCCTTTGCCGGGATCAGTACTACTTATGAACTGATGAAGTCACCAGTAAGATAAGGCTGCCTACCGCCTGTCCACCGTACTTCCCGAATAAATACAGAACTCCGCGCTGTCCCATTCGAATGTCCCGGGCGAATCATCAGCAATCGAAACGGTGAAAGAGAGCCGTATTCCCGGCTTGAGAAGCTTCCGGGCCGCCTTTGTCACATCGAACGATACAATGGACGGCTCGACGTTCAGCATTCTTCGAAACTCGCCGGCAAAATTCGGACTTTTATCATCGAGAGGATCCGACGAACTCAGGTTGGTGAAAACTCTGAGTGCCAACGGTTCATCGGATGGATCATTTTCGATCTTTGCTTTCCTGAATCTGAGTACCGCTGAGCTGATATTCCAGCCCTTCCAGTCTCCGGGCAGGCTGTCGACCGATACGAGACGGATACGTCGCTGCGATTCATCAATCCTGTTCTTCTCATTTTTCCTGAAGCGCGATGTAAAGACCGAAAGCGACATCTCGCCCTCAAGATCCTGCTGCATAAGGTCGGCAACTTCGCTCTCCGTCAGGTCCTCGTCACCCAGAAGGACCATCATCTTGCACAGGGCGGCTTCATCGGTTATGTCCAGTCCCGACACAATACCTATCTCCAGAAGCTTCGCGCTGCTTTCATACAGCCCAAGCTCCACCATCCCTCTCGTGCACTGCGTTACGTTCTGGATAATGACTCCCCTCTGCGCTGCTTCCCTGAATGGTTCCAGGAAAGATGAACTTGTGGGAATATTCCCCGACCCGAACGAACAGAGGATAACCCCGCGAAGGTTCGGCGCGCTCAGCAGACGCTGCACAACATCGGTGTCCTGAATCCCCGGAAAGACATTGAACGAGATCACATTCGTGTCGATATTCCGCCGAATCCTGAAGGACTGGTCTGGTATGGGGCGAATGTGCGTGGTGTCGATGTGGATTTTGTCCCCTGCCCATCCCAGACGAGGGTAGTTCGGGCTGGCATAGGCGCTGTAACCGCTTGCATCCATTTTTATGCAGCGGTTTCCACGGAAAAGATCATCGCGGAAAAATATACAGACCTCGGGAACAACCGGAATTCCGGAGTCCTTAGGGTTTGCGATTCTAAGGGCGGTGATGAGATTCTGAGCCGCATCGTTTCTTGCCTGAAAGAGATGACTCCGCGTGGCGCCTGTCAGGATAACCGGCTTCCCGAGGTTAACCAGCATGAACGAAAGCACCGACGCCGTGTACACCATCGTGTCGGTTCCGTGCAGAATAACGAAACCTTCATAATTGTCGTAATTCTCCTCGATCTTCTCAGCCATCATGCGCCACTCGCGCGGCCCGATGTTGCACGAATCGGTCGGAGTCGGAAAACTCCAGCTTGAGATCGGGAAATCGAGTCCGTTCAGCGGAGGAGTCAATTTTACAATCTCGTCCCACGGCACCACAATCTGGGGGCTGTCGGGATCGTTCGGATCCTTGGGTCTCGACCCGATCGTCCCGCCTGTGTATATCACGAATACGCCTTTGTTAGTCTCAGAACTCATCAACCAACTCCTTCTGAATCTACTCTGGATTCCAACTCGGGTAGGATAACATTTATTTCAGGTTTTTTTAACACGGGAAGTCACCATAAGACGAGGCATCTGTAAACCCCGCTGACGCTCCGTTTTCAGGCAGCACCGATTACTATACTTCGCACTTTAGTTTCTTGTTAAAAATTCATCTCGTAGCTGTAGACCCCGCCGCTTAATTTGCTTTTAACTTTCAGGCCGCAGTGATCGAACACCGCCTGCATCGCCTTGTTCTCCTGAAGCGTCTCCGCTGTGAATCCCGCGATTCCGTTACGCCTGGCGATACCGGTCAGCCACTTCATCATGAATTTTCCGATCCCCTTGTTGTGCCATTTATCGCGGACAATAAACGCGACCTCGGCGCGGTTCGTCTTCGGGTCGAGATAATAACCGGCGAGTGCGATGATCTCATCACCGTGCGCCTCCGGAAGCGTCCCGACGATGACCACCTCATGACGATGATCGACATACACAAAATCCTGTATCTGCTTCTGCGGAAGCTGTTTCATGCGGCTCATGAAACGGTAGTAGACAGTCTGCTGCGACAGCGCATAGAAAAGGTCGCGCATCTTTTCCTGGTCGGTCGGATGGATCGGGCGGAAAGTTATCTGCGTGCCGTCGTCAAGGAGGTACGCGGTCCGGAGTTCCTTCGGTCCGATGACAATCTCGCCCTCGACCTCCGCGAGTTCCTTCCTGACATACTTCGCGTCGATAGCTTCCCGCAGAAGAATCTCGCGGTAATCCGGATGCGCGATACTTATCAGTGCAAGCGCGCGTTCCTGAACGCTTTTTCCATGCAGGTAGGCGACGCCGTACTCAGTGACAACGTAATGGACATCGCCCCGCGTTGTCACGACACCCGCGCCTGGACTCAATTGCGTGACAATCCTTGAGATGGTGTCTTTTTTCGCGGTTGACGGGAGCGCGATGATCGCCTTGCCGCCATCCGATCTCGCCGCGCCGCGATTGAAATCCACCTGTCCGCCGATCCCCGAATAAAACATGGTTCCAAGCGAGTCCGCACAGACCTGCCCGGTGAGATCGACCTCAAGCGCGACATTGATCGCGATCTGTTTGTTCTGCTGGCTTATCACAAATGGATCGTTCACATATTCCGTTGGATGAAATGAAAAGACCGGGTTATTATCAATGTATTCATATAATTTTTCCGTGCCGAAACAGAAACTTGCGACGATCTTCCCGCGATCAAGCGATTTTCTTGAGCCGTTAATCGCACCGCTTTCGATCAGGTCGATGATAGCGTCGGTGAACATCTCGGTGTGAATTCCAATATCTTTTTTATCCTTCAGAAAATTAAGCACCGACTGCGGAATACGTCCGATCCCAAGCTCCACAGTGGACCCGTCCTCTACAAGCGCGGCGACATACTCACCGATATTGTTTGTGACCTCCGTGGGTTCGGGAGGTGTTACCTCGATTAACGGAACATCGACCGGCACAAGAAAATCGATATCATGAACGTGCATGAAACTGTCGCCAAGCGTTCGTGGCATTCGCGGATTGACCTGCGCGATAACCATCGTGGCGTTTTCCGCTGCGCTTTTAACGATATCAACCGAGATTCCCAGTGAGCACATGCCCCTCTCATCCGGAGGTGTCACATGGATCAATGCAACGTCAAGGGGAAGCTGCCCGGTGTCGAAAAGCGGTGGAATATCAGAGAGGAAAATCGGAGTGTAGTCGCCAAGCCCTTCCTGGATAACATCCCGAACATTGTCCGAGATAAAAAAACTGTTAATCCTGAAATACTGTGCCAGTTCCCTGTGAGCATAGGGAGCGTCGCCTATGGTTAATAGGTGTACGATCTCCGTATCGGGAAGCTGATGCGACCTCGCCGTCAGTGCTCTAACCAGTTCCTGCGGCTGGGCGCACCCGGTCCCGATGAAAATTGTCTGACCGGGACCGATTTGCATAACCGCCTTCTCGGCGGTAACGATCATGTCCGAATATTTTTCCTGCCAGTTCGGGTCGTAACTGAATTTTTTCTCACTCATTTTCTTCTACTCCGGAAAGGGTCATCCTGGCATCCGCCACAACGGCATCCTTGCCCACCCGTCCAACGATAAATGGATTTATATCAAGCTCGGTGATCTGCGGGAAATCCGTTACAAGCTGGCTGATTCTCTGAAGCGCACCCGCAATAGCGTTCATATCGACTCCGGACTGTCCTCTTGCGCCCTTGAGCAATGCATACGACTTCGTCCCTTCCAGCATTTGCATCGCTTCCTCAGCCGTGATCGGCGCAAGATGGAACGTCACGTCCTTCATAACCTCGACAAAAATCCCGCCCAGACCGAACATGAGCATCGGCCCGAACTGCGGATCGCGGCTCATGCCGAGAATAACCTCAAGCCCTTTATCCGCCATTTTTTCAACAAGAACACCGTGAAGATTGGCTCCTGTCACGCGACGCGCAATTCTCAGCATCATTAAGTCAAAGGCGTCACGAACATCCTCCGGTCCCGCAAGATTGATTTTTACTCCGCCGACATCCGATTTGTGAATTATCTCGGGCGAGGATATTTTCATCGCGATCGGATAGCCAAGACGCTCGGCGATCTCGACAGCCTCCTCCGCGCTCGTGGCTACATGCCCGTCGGGGATATCGAAATCGTAGGCTTTGAGTATTTCCTTAGCGTCAACCTCACCGATTTCAGGATATCCGGTTTTCACATGACGGTTGATAATTCTCTCGACACGCCGTCGATTGACCGGAAAACGCTCAACAACTCTCGGCGGACGAGCACGCCAGAGCGCATAGCCAACCATCGCCTTCAACGCAGCCACAGCGCGTCCGGGCGAAAAATAATCCGGCAGGTTCTGGGCGGCAAGCTCCTCGCGTCCCGGAACGACATCCTTAGCTCCCAGGAACGAGACCAGTACCGGCTTGGTTCGTCTGACCGCTCCTGCAATCGCTCTCGCTGTTTCAAGAGGATACGTCATCGCCTGCGGTGTAAGTAAAACGATAATCGCATCGACCGATTCATCATCCTGTGCAGCATTCACAGCCATGGCATAGCGTTCGGGATCGGCGTCTCCGAGAACATCTATCGGATTCCCAATGCTTGCAGCTGCGGGAAGATGTTTTTTCAATTCATCGGCGGTTTCCGCACCGAGATTCGCGACCTTCATGCCGGAGTTCTCGACAGCGTCCGCCGCCATGATTCCCGGACCTCCGGCATTTGTGATAATCGCGACCCTGTTCCCCTTCGGCAGAGGCTGCATCGCGAAAGCCGTCGCGGCATCGAGAAGCTGCTCGAAAGAATCGGCCCGGATCACTCCGGCACGCTTAAACGCCGCGCCGTAGGCAATATCCGCGCCCGCAAGGCTTCCGGTATGAGACGATGCCGCTTTTCCTCCGGCTTCCGTCGTACCGACTTTTAATAAAACAACGGGTTTTTTTTGCGCGACCGCCTCAGCCGCGCGTATGAATTTATCGCCGGACTCGATGCTTTCCAGGTAGCCCACAACTACTTTTGTCTCCTCATCTTCCCCAAGCGCCCGAAGAAAATCGACCTCATTCAGATCGGCCTTGTTTCCCATGCTGATAAGTTTCGCAAGACCGTGATGACGTCCCGCCGCCCAGTCAAGAATGGAAGTAATCAGCGCTCCCGATTGAGAAATGATGGAGATACCGCCGGTCGCGGGCATTTGCGTGGCGAACGATGCGTTCAATTTATGATGTGTATTAATCAGCCCCAGAACATTGGGACCCATCAGGCGGATTCCCGCGTTACTGCACATAGCGGCGATCTCTCTTTCCAGCTCGGCACCCTCCTGACCTGTCTCCTTGAATCCGGCGGTAATGACAATGATCGCCTTTACGCCCGCATCAATCGAACTTTTCACTGCATCTTTTACCACTTTGGTGGGTACTGCAATGACACTCAGATCGATCTTCCCATCGAAATCCCTGATATCCTTGTAACATTTCACCCCGAGGATTTCCTCAGCTTTGGGATTGACCGGAACAATCGCCCCCTCAAAACCTCCCTCTACAAGGTTCGCCAGTATCTCATGCCCCACTTTTCCCGGGGATGATGACGCTCCGATTACAGCAATTTTTTCTGGATAAAGCAGTGATTCTAGCATGAGACGATTCCTGGATATTTTTCTTCACTGTCAAATATCGGACATGATGGTTTTGATATCTTTGAACATGCTCACTTAACATTCCAGATGCCGGAAGTCAAGAGGTTTGTGATAATTTTCACATATCTATTATCCATAAATCCCTGAAAAACTGTTATCCGTTTCTCAAGTTGATTTTTCGAATAGAATTTTATACTAATATGTATGATTCAGCATCAATCCGGATCATCGATACTGATATTAATAATAGCAACATGGCCAGGAAGGGGATATAATCTCCACCTGAAAACAACTGAGATGAAAGATATTCAGGAAAAAATTCTTGTTATCGAGGACGACCCGGCATCAGTAAAAATCCTCGAAGCGCTACTTAGTAAATGGGACTTTGAAGTACTGACGGCTGCGGACGGTCAGGAGGGTTGGGATATCTTCAAGTCCGATCAGGATATCCGTATAATCCTCAGCGACTGGATGATGCCCAAACTGGACGGTATCGAGCTGTGCAGGATGGTCCGCAATGAAAGGGACCGCCGGTATACATTTTTTATTCTCCTGACCGCAAAGACACAGATCGATGATGTAATTCTGGGGCTTGAAGCCGGCGCTGATGATTTCATAACCAAACCATTCAATCAGTATGAACTTCGGGTCCGAATTCTCGCCGGCAAACGTATCATCGACCTTGAAAATCAGCTCG
>CBDUUJ010000023.1:0-13780 GCA_965370205.1 uncultured bacterium | reverse complement strand
CTATTCTTCGTGTTATCCAGCGAAAAAAAAAACGGATGAGCGAAAAAAAACGGATGAGGTAAGAAGATATCGATCGGAAAAGTTGATCAATGAATATACCCGAGACTCTTCAGGGTCTCGATTTCTTCTGCATCCAGATCTATGGTTGATGGATTGATACCGGTCTCGACACGCCAGCGTTTCTCGCCGTCGAATTCGCTGTATAGAAATGTACCCGTATCATTTGTGCCGACACTCAGCAGTTTGTCGCGATGCTCGACGGCTTCTCCTTTGATCAGCGGCAGCAGGCTCATGCCGTCGAGATTTTCCGGAATGGGCATTCCAAGAACATCCATGACCGTAGGCAGTATATCGGTGTTCTCGACAAGTGCCGGGATGCTCCTTCCCGCGCGGAGATCACCGGGGAAGTGGAACATCAGGGGGATATGCAGTTCGCATTCCCTGTCCCTGCGATGATTGAAGATATGATCGTCGCCAAGACTCTCGCCGTGGTCGGACAGAATGATGATGATTGAATTATCGATCAGCCCTTTTTCCTCGAAAAATCCGAACAGGTCACTCAACTGGTTGTCTACCCAGCGGATTTCACCATCGTAACGGTCGACAGCGTGCTGGATGTCACTCGGAGACAAATCGACCTGGTGCAGAGTGTAGGCGTCGAGCAGCTCAACCGAGGCGTCCATGATACCGTTGTAATCAGGATCGGCGAAAAGCTTCAGGACCTCAGGATCGGGATCGAACGGTACATGCGGTTCCCAGATATGCACGAACAGGAACATCGGTTCGTTGTCGATCTTCTCGATTTCTTCCTTCACAAAGTCGACAGTCAAAGACATTTCCTGCGGGTGATTAACGGGGTCTTTATAGAGATCAAATCCCCTGTCGACATGATATCGGCTGTTCATGATACCGCTGGCAGCGAAACCGATTGTCCTGAATCCCGCATCCTGGAAATCTTCTATGAGTATGTGCAGATCGTCCGAAATTGGCCAGCAGTTTTTGAAAATCCCGTTGCGGATCGTATGCAGGCCTGAAAAGAGACAGACAAATGACGGAAGCGTGAGGGATTTGGTGCAGTACGCATTTTTAAAGATGACACTTTGCCCGGCGAATTTATCCATGAACGGCGAGGTCGGTCTCTCGTAGCCCATAAAGCCGAGATGATTGGCCCTGAGAGTGTCGATGGCGATTATGATTACATTGTCAACATTAGCGGCGTAATTGACCTCCCCTGTGTTTGTACAGCCGAAAGTCAGGAAAGCCGCAAGCAGAAGTATCGATATGTAACGGATGGTTAGCATGGATTTATTATAACAAAATATGCAATTTGAGACAGGTGTACAATCCTAAATATTTGAAAGCGGACATTGTAGGACTGGTCCATGTGAGTCCAGCGCCGGAGAATGAACTGTTGAGCGGGAACATAGGAATCGCTCGAGGGTCGAATACGGTGAATCTTAAATAAATCTCATTCCACTTTAAAATTGATAAGTTTTTCTCTATCCTTAGTATCTAAATTTACCACACAGTATTTAATCCGGAATGTAATTTAGAACCGGATTAATACTTGTATGAAGAAAAACGCTGTAGTATGATTAATACGCATTCCTGAAAAAAACTTGTTATAAAAGAGAGGTCAGTATGCGCATTGTTATTCTTCTTTGCTCAATTTGTCTGGTGACAGCTTTCGGTTGCTCGGGATCATCTCCAACGGTTCCCGATCCGGCTACACCATTGACAGCTCCGAGAGAAACAGTATCTTCAACGACAGGCAACATCCTCTGGGGAATCTGGCATGTCGCGATTGATCCCGACTCGATGACTGTCGAGGTAGTTCCGATTCGCGGTCCCGCTTTCACCGCGAACGTTATCATGTTCATGCAGCCGCCGATCAGTCCGACACACATGGTTCAATTTTCCATTCTGCCCGGAAGCGATCCGGCCAGCGGCTATTTCGAGGTCGATGTAACGCTCAATCATCCTTTCCCGGGACTTAATGTCTTCAACGGTTTCGATGTGCGCGGGATTATTCTCGCCGACGGTTCAGTTGCCGGAAGTCATGATTCAACTGTGCTTCGAGCGGGTCCGGACGATACGAGACTGCTGAATCCCGACGGTTATTCACGCTTCTGGAATTACCCGGAATTTACCACCTATGAAAAAATATTCGGGTTCACATACTGGAAGCTTGCGCCGCCCAACAACCCGACTGCGACGGTCAACCCGTATAAATATTTCGCGGACGGTCTGGATGAGTTTGCGCCGGTTACCGACCTGGACCCGTCCACACGGGGATTTTTCCCCACCATTCCCGGCACTAATTCCAGGATATATGAAATCCAGTTCAGGATGGATGCCGGGCATCCTGTGTTCGATTTCCAGTTTGCCATCGACGCAAGTTGGTCCCTGCCGGATCATTCATACGAGCCTGACTATCCACAGGAGGCTTTCGACCTTTCGGCCAACTGCCAGGAGGCGTTTAATCTCTCGGTTGGCGATGCAGGCTCAACTGCCTGGTGGGTCGATTCAACGAACAGCGGCGGCGAGCTGATTCTCAATATCGAAGTTTATGACTGGCAGGCTGCCGAGAATCCCGGCGGTGTGGGTGCCGAAGTTTCAGGTTTATGGCTGGAAGGTGATATCCTCGGAGGCGCGGTCGATGTACTCTCATCCGCTGCGATATTGCCCGGATCGACATCCGTTTCGTCGGTTTACGAAATTACACTCGGTTCATTAATGCTGACACAGTCGGGCGCAGAATCGCTGTTCTGCACGGTTGAAAATGCCGATCCGAACACATATCAACCTCAGGTTCCGGGCGGTGATTTTTTCGACTATCCCGGATCGCCACTCGCAGCGTATTTTACTTTTGATGTGACCATCAACGATCAGCTTCCCGGCACGCAGCCAACTGTCCTGGCGATAAATCCCGACTGGGGTTTTGTCGATCAGTCTTTAACAGGCGTGACAGTCACAGGTGAGAATTTCGATTCAGGCTGTACGGTTGAGATTGAGTACGATCCCGGCGATACGCTGATGATGTTGAATTTCCTGTTTGTCGATTCTGAAACGCTGACGTTCGATCTCGATCTTACAGGTGCGACAATCGGCCTTTATGATGTGATCGTGACAAATCCATCCGCTGCTCCGGGGATTTTGGTCGATGGGTTCGAAGTCAGGAAGTCCCCGATATGGCCGACAACGCAGGGAGATATTGCCAATACCGGTCATGTTGGTCTGAATGGCCCGTCGAATGCTCTCGGGGCACCGGACTGGTCCAAAGATGAAGCTGTCTGGAATTCGCTGCAGATTTTTCTCAATGAGGACACTGCATTTATCAGCACCGTGGGTACCGGATCAACTAATGGATATACTGCCGCGATCAACCTGAGTGATGGTTCCACGAAATGGACCCAGGCATACAGCTCGTCGGCGAATACCTATCTGGCCTGCAAAGGTCTAAGTGAAGATGGCTCTATTGTTTTTTGCGCCCAGAATAATAACGGCACGATGTATGGACTGGATGCCGATGATGGCAGCGAAATCTGGAACACTCCAGGCTCTATCAACTGTATGGCGTACCTCACGCTCGATCTGGACGGCAATTTCATCGTGCCGGCATCGGACGGTGTCCGCAGTATGGACCCGCAGACTGGAGCAATCAACTGGACGGCCTCGATCGGCAATTGCTATAACTGCGCACCGGCTGTTGGGGAGGACGGAACGATTTATGCATATAACGATTTTTCCGGCTGCCAGCTTCATGCGCTTGACTCGGCAACCGGAGCGGAAAAATGGTCGAGCAATCCGAATATCAGCAGCTGCCATAACGGAGTGACGGTTCATCCGGATACGGGTTACATTATCGTTCACTGTCGGACGGGCGGTACCGATGACACTGGTGTTTTACGCTGTTATCAGGACAATGGATCGAGCTGCACGCAGGTCTGGACGCAGGATTATAACTATTCCTGGTATACATCAACTGCGGTCGGTCCCAATGGGGATATCTATCTTGTGGACAGTACTCATACTCTTCGACGGATCGATCCCACCGATGGCACAACAATCGATTCCGTATCGGGTGTCGGTGATTATGCGACACATCCTGCGATTGGCGCGGACGGACTTGTCTATATTAGTGCAGAAAATTATTTCCGGGTCTTCAATCCGGACTGCACCGAGGTGTGGTCATGGAATGGTGGATCCAGCTATTTGAAAGGTCCGGCTATCGGTCAGGACGGCTGGGTGTACGCGCTCAACACGGATGGCATCCACGCCTGGCATGATTAAAACGAGATCAATTTTCAGTTGAATGAATAAATCACCCCGTAGAAAATTGCGGGGTGTTTTTTTACTCCAGCGGTTCCTGTAGCACCGCTGCAAGACCCTCCCCCTCGACGTGGAAGTAGCGCGCGTCTGGGTGATGCACGATGAACGCCGATGTCGACTGCTCAGGGACGATCTGCCACATCTTTGTGAGCCTCGTGCCGATCGCGTTGTCGGCATCCAGTAATCGGAAAATAATCTCCTGCTGTGATAGATCGGGTGTCGATGGATATCCGAATGAATATCGATGTCCCTGCCCCTTGCTCAAACCCATTTCCGACTTGATCCGGCGATGCATGTATTCCGCCATCGCCTCCGCGGATTCCATCGCGAGTCCGTGAAGAAAGAAGCCTTTTGCGTATTCACCAGCCTGCGTGAACGCCTGCACGACCTCGGTTACCCGTCCGCCCATTGTCACGATCTGAAGCGCGATCACGTCGCGTTCGCCGGATTCCAGCGGGCGAAAATAATCGGAAACGCAGAGTCTTTCACCGTTTTGTTGTCTCGGGAATTTGAACCGTCCCAGCTCAGTGTCGCTTTTCATCGGATCATCTGTTGCGAACGGGTCATAAATAATCACTTCCTCGCCGGATGAATTCGCGGGGAAGAAACCGTACACAGCGGATGGAATAAGCCACGACCGTTTTCGGACTTCCTCCTGCAGATCCTCCAGTAGCGGCTCGAATGTTGAGCTGACAAGCTGGTGATATTCGTCCGCGGTCCGTCCGCGAATTCCCCAGTTGAGTTTGAAAAGGATTTTCGTGTCGAGACGTTTGAAAACCTCGCGGGGGTCGAGCGGTTCGAGGATTCGCGCGCCCCAGAACGGCGGTGTGGGGATCGGATGGTCGTGCAGAACAACGCCTGGTTTTTCCTTTGGCCGTTCCTTTTTTTTCTTTTCGGCTTCGGCGACCTTTCTTTCGCGGTCCTCGCGGTATGTCCGCGCGCCCTCCTCTGCCATTTTGACAAGTTCGAGACGTTTTTCCGTGTCGAGAAGTCCCTGCACAAGCTGGAGTCCCTCGAAAGCGTCATGCGCGTAGTAGACTCCCGGACTGTAAATATGGTCCGATCCGATCCAGCTTATTCGTCTCGCGAACAGACGATTGATAGCCGCGCCGCCGATTATCACAGGCGATTCACACCCCGCGCGATGGAGCTCCTCGACGCAGTACTCCATTTGCCGCGATGTTGTCACCAGTAGCGCTGAAAGCCCGACAATGTCCGCGCCGAATTCTTTCGCGCGCGCAACGATGGTCGAGTTGGGGACCTGTTTTCCGAGATCGCAGACCTCGTAGCCGTTGTTCTGGAGAATTGTTTTGACAAGGTTTTTGCCGATGTCGTGGACATCGCCCGCGACCGTCGCGAGAAGAATTTTTCCCCGGCTGCTCTCCCGGTCCTTCGGTAGATAATTCTCCAGCCGCGCGACCGCAGCTTTCATGACCTCGGCGGATTGAAGCACAAACGGGAGGATGATCTCACCGGTGCCCATTTTCTCTCCAACTTCCTGCATAGCGGGAAGGAGGATGTCGTTCAGGATTTCTTCCGGTGAATGCAATTCCAGGGCGCGGTCGATTAACAGCTCGATATCGTCTTTCTTTCGATGGATGATCGCATAACGAAGCCCCTCGTCCGGGGGGCGGTTGACAACCGGATGCGGCGGCGGCGCGGGAGCGGATTTTTTCTCCTGGAAATACTCGATAAGCTCTTGCAGACCGTTGGCGTTTCGGTCGAATAATAAATTTTCCGCAAGCTCGCGTTCTATGGATGAAATTGTCGGGTAGGGTAGCACCTGCCCGGCGTGGACGATGGCGAAATCGAGTCCCGCGCGGATAGCGTGATAGAGAAAAACCGAATTGAGAACCTTTCTCGCGTTCGGCGGCAGACCGTACGAGACATTTGAAATGCCGAGCGCCGTATATGATTCGGGATTGTCGTCCCTGATTTCCCTGAGACCGGTCAGGCTGTTAATCGCGCTCCGACGGAGTGAATCGTCGCCGGTCGCGAGTGTGAATGTGAGCGGGTCGAACAGCAGGCGGTCCGGTTCGATACCGTATTCCGTACGGGCGAGCACACTCATCCTGCGGGCGATCGCTCTCTTTTCTTTGGGTTCGAGAGCCATTCCCTGCTCGTCGATTGTCATGCAGATGACAAGCGATCCGTGACGTTTGACAAGTTCCAGTGTCTTCCGTGCGCGATCCTCCCCGCCTTCAAAATTGATCGAATTAACAATCGCCCGTCCAGGGATTCGCGAAAGCGCTTTCTCCACAACATCGGGATCGGTTGTGTCGATCATCAACGCGGCGGGAATCCCGGCTGTGAGTCTCGTTACAACCCGTTCCATCAGGTCGGCTTCATTATCGTGTTCGCTTGTCGCGAGTGAGATATCTAGAATGGAAGCGCCCTTGTCTACCTGTTTCTGAGCGAGCGAGAAAAGCCCGTCGATATCCTCCGCCAGCACCATTGCTTTCGCTTTTTTCGATCCCTGCGCGTTAAGGCGTTCACCGACCACTATCGGACGGGTGAATTCATCGAGATTGACCGAGGAGAGCGGCGATGACACGATCTGCAACCGGTCTTTCGGACGCGGCGCGGGTTTCCATGCGCCGATAGCATCGACCAGCGCGCGGATGTGATCCGGTGTTGTGCCGCAGCATCCGCCGACGATGCTGACCCTGAACCGTCCGGCGAACTCTTTCATTAGCGATGCGAATTCGTCCGGTCCGAGCGGCCATTTCAATTCGCCGTCCTCTTCGTAGGGAATGCCGGCGTTAGGAATCGTGCTGATCCACATCGGTGCGTTCTCGCCGAGGTATCTGACACTCTCCCGCATCTCCCCCGGACCGGTCGAGCAGTTGATGCCGATAACATCGATGGGGAGATCGATGAAACACGCGAGCGCGGCTGCCACATCGCTTCCGAGAAGCATTTTCCCGGACGCGTCAAGTGTGAATGAGACGATGAGGGGGATATCCAGCCCTGTCGATTCGCGAAGACTTTCGGCTGCAAAAACAGCCTGACGGAGTTCGAGAAGGTCCTGTCCGGTTTCGATTATCAGGCAGTCAGCTCCGCACGGTTTTTCAAACGTCCCGCCGCCAATGATCAGCCCGAGAGCCTGCTCGTAAAACACATCCTGTATTTCTTTGAGGGAGAGAGTGTCGAGAACCGGGTCGCCCATTGACGGGAGGCATCCGAGTGGACCGATTGAGCCGGCGATAAACCTTGGATGTTCGGGGGAGTCGAATTTCTGAATGATCTCCCGCGCAATTGACGCTGCGGCGCGATTCACATCGTCTGCTGAATCGTCACGACCGTGCTCTTTCAGTTTGAAACGGTTTGCCTGGAAGGTGTTAGTTTCGATGACATCACAGCCAACTGACAGGAAGCTCTCATGGACTTTACTTACAGCGTCGGGGAGAGCGAGGTTGAGGAATTCGAAGCAGACAGGATATTCGCCATAGATTTCATCAGGGAGATTCCGAGCCTGGAGACTGGTGCCCATCGCGCCGTCAAAGACAAGGATTTTTTCAGCGATGCGCGTTCTGAAACGCGTGAAACGGTCCGCCGCCGGGAGTGGAGGGTCGGGTGTTGATTTATTTTTATCTGGTTCGGTCATGCTAATAATAATTAATAATTATTGTTTCTCACTCTTGTCTAAAATAAAATCCTGAAGAACTGGTTCTTACCTCCCCCCCGCTTGCGGGGGGGAATTAAAGGGGGGGTGTTGTATATTCATGAATTGGACTTGGTTTTAGAATCGACCAACCTGCCCCCCTGTAATCCCCCCGCAAGCGGGGGGATGGTGTATTTTTGGCACGTTTTCATGTTATTTTTGGATAGCGGTGATTTTTTCTGTCTTTTCAGGGACACCTGCTTTTCGAGGACGAAAAGAGGTGTCCCTTTTTAAATTCTATTTTGGAAGTGTCCCTTTTTGTATTTCTGATGAATCCTGTTTCTGATGAATCCCTTTATAAAAGACGGGCTGTTATGGAGCCCGTCTTTTGTAATTATTGATTTCGACTCGGTCAGTCATTCGTCTCCGAACAGATAGCGTCGTAAAGGCTCATCCTCAAGTGTTTCTTCAATTTCCCCGAAAATTTCATTCTCGTGAGCGAAATGGAGGATCTCTTCCACGAGTTTACGGCCTTTCGCCGGACTATGTCTGGCGGCTTCGAAAATTCCCTGTCGAAGCTCTTCGATCCCCTCGTCGGTTCGCCCATCCTGAAGCGCGGCCTGTGCTCTGAACAGTCGCGCTCTGATGCCTGATGGTGGTCCTGGCATGGTTGATCCCTCCTCGAAGTATGTTTTTACCGCTGCGGTTTTATCCGCCGACATACTAAACTTAAACCAGACCCGGACTTTCATCAAGCCCCTGACGCAATTCCTGCTTCCTCGCGTAGCGTATCCGCTTTCTCGATTTTTTCCCAGGGCAGATCCAGATCGAGCCGTCCGAAGTGTCCATAAGCCGCTGTCTGCAGGTAAATCGGGCGACGGAGATCGAGGGTTTCGATTATTGCCGCCGGACGGAAATCAAAATATTTTTTTATGATTTCCAGAATGGCGGCGTCATCGATTTTCCCGGTGCCGAATGTATCCACGAAGATACTCAGCGGATGCGCTCTGCCGATCGCATATGCAAGCTGGATTTCACATTCGTCGGCAAGACCTGCCGCGACCACATTTTTCGCAGCCCATCTAGCTGCATACGCCGCCGAGCGGTCGACCTTCGTGCAGTCCTTCCCGCTGAAACATCCGCCGCCGTGACGGGCGTATCCGCCGTAGGTGTCGACGATGATCTTCCGACCGGTCACGCCTGAATCGCCGACCGGTCCGCCGATGACAAATTTCCCGGACGGATTTGTGAAAATTTCGGGACCCTGATCCCAGTATTCTTTCGGAATTGCCGGCTTGATAACCTCTTCGATCAGGCCCTCCCTGATTTGGTCGTTTGTGACGGTGTCGGCGTGCTGAGTGCTGACGAGTATCGAGTGGACCCGCTTCGGTTTCCGATCCTCATACTCGACACAAACCTGGCTTTTACCATCGGGACGAATCCATGGAAGCTTCCCGGCCTTGAAAACCTCGGCCATTTTCCTCGTGAGAGCATGCGCGAATGAAATCGGGAGCGGCATGAGTTCCGGTGTCTGGGTGCAGGCATAGCCGAACATCAGACCCTGGTCTCCGGCGCCGATTTTATCGAGCGGATCGATATCATTCTGTTCGCGGACCTCCTCGGCTTTCGAAACGCCGCCATCGATATCGGGCGACTGCTGGTCGAGCGCGATGAGAACTCCGCAGTTGGAACCGTCGAATCCGTAATCGGGGCTGTTATACCCGATATCGGTGATGGTTTTTCGAACCACGTCTCTGTAGTCGAATATAGCTTTAGTTGTGATCTCACCCATGACCAGAATAAATCCGGTGTTGGTGGCGCATTCGCATGCGACCCGGCTGTACGGGTCCTGTGCCATGCACGCGTCCAGAACGGCATCCGACACGTTGTCGCAAATTTTGTCGGGATGTCCTGCGGTTACTGATTCGGATGAGAAGAAAAAATCCTGTGGACTCAATTTATTATTCCTCCGTTTATTAATTACTCAGTGTTATCGAACATGAGTTAAAAAAATCCCGCGCAAAGTGACTGGCGGGTTGTACAATTCTCTCGTTCATCTTTCCGAAACTATTTATGAGTTCCGGCAGGATTTGGCACCTTCGTCCCCTGTTTCAGGGGCAGGTTGCCGGGCATCAACGGGCCAGTCCCTCCGCCAACTCTGGATGAATGAGTTTATTAACAATGTAATTTTACGTCCGGTCGGGTCTTTTGTCAATTAATCATGATAGATTTTTTAATTAACGTTCCTGAATCGCGAAAAGTTATATTTTACCTTCATTAAATTTTTACGATACTGGTAATTTACAGGTGTTTTAATGCTATAATTTATCAGGACAGTTTAAGTATTGTATCAACCTTGAATAAAAGCTCCAGAATATCGGGGGGGGAATACCGTGATGTTTTGGGCATGCTTCATAGAAGGAGATATGCAATGACTCGCTCAATGGTTCATGCTTTACTTGCTTTTACCCTGGTTACAATAATCGGATGTATGGGAAGCGGTGACACGATCACTTCACCGTCGGCTGACCAGCCCGATCCTCCCGCGCTTACCGGATCGGCTCAATCCAGTCAATCTCCCGGCGAAGCTTCACCGGGTCACGCGCTCATGGGATACTGGAACTGTGTCGTGGATTCCGAGACCGGCGTGGTTGAATTCGTCCCGCTTCGCACATCGGAATATCACTTCAACATGGTGCCGATTCTCGAAGGCACGATGGGACTGGGTCTCGCGAGTCCGCCGGCGGTGATAGACGGCGCCCTCCATGTTGATATATCTCTCAGTCACCCTTTCGCGGATAAACTCCAGCTCTCAGGATTTGATGTAAAGGGTATTCTCATTTCGGAGGGAAGCGAAGCCGGATTCGGCGATCCCGATATCCGCATCGCGGGTCCCCATGAGACAAGGCTTCTGAACGCGGACGGTTTCACCAGGTGGTGGAATCCCGGTGAATTTATCTACTCCGGAATGACCGGCTACTCTGAGGGCAAGCTGGGAAGTTCTCTCAATCCCGCCGCCGCCGCAATCCTGAACGGCTACAAACTTTTTGCCGATGATTTCGGAATGGATGCGCCGATGAGCGATCTCGATCCCGCGACCCGCGCGTTCTTCGAGGCGGGGAATTCAAATTCCCGGCATTACGAGATCAGCCTGGCGTCCGGGATGAAATTCAACTACGCGGTCGACTGCAGTTGGGCCGCTCCCGACCCGAGTCCGCCGGTGGATGTCCCTGATGATTTCCCGCCCGAGGCAAATCAACTGGAACCGTGGTTCATTGAGGTCACTGAAACCAACAACACACTATGGTATGCAAATGCAAAACACGGCGGCAATGTAAATTATGAAATTGTCGTTCACGACTGGCAGGGGGTGGATGATTTCGGCGCGCTGACATTCGAATGCCCGGGACTTTTCAGCCAGACCGCATCAGTTCCAGACAGTGTCACGGAATTCACAGCGAGTTATCATTTCGACATCGTTCTCCCGAACCTTATATCCGCCGATCCACTTGATGTGCTGGTTACTGTTGATGTTCCGGGCACATACGATCCTCTGCTGACCGGTGTCGACAAGCCTCTCAGGGGATATCACAGGCATATTTCAATCGTTTCGGATACGGATCCCATCTTCAATATGCCGCCGGTCGCCATTATGGAGGCCACTACCGAAACAGAAGTTTTCGTGGGTGAGACAATCAGTTTCGACGCGTCCGACAGTTATGACCTGGACGGCTACATCGCTGATTACCTCTGGGATTTCAACGGCGATGGTGTCTACGGCGATACATACACCGGCGATCCTGAAACTCCCACACATACTTATATCCTATCCGGTGAATTTCAGGTCAAGGTCAAGGTGGTGGATAACTCGACCGGATCGGATAACTCGGACCCGGTCGATGTGCTTGTCACACTGGATACAAACGATCCGCCGGTTGCGATTGCCGAGGCAACGACTTCCATCGAAATCCTTGAGGATGAGACTGTCAGTTTCGACGGTTCGGAATCATACGATCTGGATGGTGAAGTGGTTGAATGGAAATGGGACTTCGACGGTGACGGTGACTTCAACGACGCATATGAAGGCGAGATGCAGACACCGACAGCGCTCTTCCCCAATCCGGGCACCTATTTTGTTAACCTCAAGGTCATCGACAATGAATCCGGATGGGGAGTGCTGGATGATAAGATTGAAATTGAAGTCGAAGATATCCCGAATGTTCTACCGATCGCTGTTGCAATATCTACGACTGCGACCGAGATCGACGCCTGCGGAACTGTGACATTCGATGCGTCGGGCAGTTACGACACCGACGGAGCCATTGTTGATTACCAGTGGGATTTTGACGGCGATGGAGTGTACGACGATTTATACGACAGCGGAACGGATTTGAACCCGACGAAATATTACGGTACCTACGGCGTATGGGATGTCGATCTGAAAGTTATCGATGACGAGGGTGGCGAAGACACGCTTGATGAGCCGATTACGGTCACTGCGACAAATGTCGATCCGGTCGCAATTGCCGTATCCACAACATCGACAGAGATTCTTACATTTGAGAGCGTGACATTCGACGCCGCCGATTCATACGATCCCGACTGTGACCATGCGCTGACCTATGAGTGGGACTTCGACGGCGATGGAACCTTCGATGATCCCTATGATTCCGGAAACGATATGAATCCGACTAAAATATTTTCGGTGCAGGGAGAGTTCAATGTCTTCCTGAGAGTTTCCGAGGGTCTTGGCGGATCGAATGAGACCGATACCCCTATTGTGGTCACGGTCAGCAATCATCCACCCGTTTCGTGCGCCGAGATCACAAGCGACTGGCCGAACATGTGGGAGACCGATATCGAGTTCTCCGGTTCCTGCTCATCCGATTATGAAGGCCCCATTACACTGTGGGAGTGGGACCTTGACGCTGACGGCACCTATGAAAAAACCGGCGAGGTTGTCACTTATTACTTTGCGACCGCCGGTGACTATCAGATGCAGTTGAGAGTAACCGATGGAGATGCGGAAACCGATCTCCTCGATGTCCCCCTCGAATTTCACGTTTTCGATGACACCAACATACCTCCGACTGTTACCGATGTGATCCATTCAAGAACCACGAGTCAGAAGAACAGTACAACTGAAACTGTCGAGCTTAGCGTTGAATTTGTCGATCCGGTGCCAGTGGGCGATACACATACATACCTCTGGATGTGTGATTACGGCTATTTCGACGATGAGACAAGCGCAACTCCCACCTGGTATCCTCCCGATGAGGTTGTCGAGTGCGATATCACGGCCAGGGTTATTGACGCCGAAGGTTATTGGGATGAGGGAACCTGCCGCCAGTGGGTGTGTCAGTATGCGATTATTCCCGGCAATACACAGGGAATGCTCCCCAACGGCACGTTGTACTCATTTGATCCTGACGTGGACCTGAACCTTCCGGGTGATGTCCTCGGCACCGTTGCCTATTTCAACTTCTGGTCGACCACCTGTCCGCCTTGCAAGGCGGAGCTGCCGGATCTTACCGAGGTCTATGACCATTATTACCCGAACGATGAGTATAACCATATTATGGCTTCAAATAAGAGTCAGGCTGAGCAGGAGGGTTACCTGAACTCGTATGATTACCGCGCAACCTACTGGTGTGTTGATTCCGGCTGGTCGATGTACAGCAAAACCCTGCCGTTTGGAAACTCAGGATATATTCCGTGGCATCTGATATTCGATCGTGATGGACACTGTCGATGGGTGAAGATCGGATCGGTTTCAAGCGCGAATCAGTTGATTGTCGTAATAGATCAGTTGTTATGACATTTGAGTAATAACGAATTTTATAA
>CBDUUJ010000022.1:0-14042 GCA_965370205.1 uncultured bacterium | reverse complement strand
ATCTGCGAGATACTCGACGATATCCCGAACCTGTATCGGGAGCCGATCACGCTGAGATTTATGCAGGATATGGAATACCAGGAGATCGCGATTCTCCTTGGCAAACCTCTCGGCACAATCAAGAGCCTCATACATCGGGGAAAAATGTTGATCCGCGAGGAACTCACCCGTCGAGCAGGCGGTCTTGAGGGAGCGCATATACTCGCGAGTTGAGGCGCTTAATCCATAAACGGGCATTGATAAATGGGAGACTTGTCCTCCCATTTTTCTATTTGTGTATTCTCAATTTCAACAGGAATTCGTGGTGGTATTCTACCGGATGACCATTGCATCCACAGGTATCTCTTAACCTGTTATGGTAGAATCTAATGTCAATATATTGGACTTAAACGCCGCTTATCCGTGAGAGCGGTTATTTCACTGTAGGAGTCGTGACACCATGGCCCGCTTTTTCTCAATTCCAGCAATCCTTGTGTTGATCCTTATTCTATCCGGGTGCGCCGGCAGCGATATCCAGCCGGTAATACCTCCATCGGATGAGGCCATTCTCACTCATTCATCAAATGAGGCGTTGAATTCTCACAGCCTCTGGGGATACTGGCAGTGCGCACTCGATAACGAGACTCACAAAATCGCCGCCGTTCCGGCAAGGACCGCGCTTCTGCATATCAACGCAGCCGGTCCCCTGAACAGCACTCTCGGAATGTCGGTGACAATCGATCCGGGTGAATCCGATTTCCCGAACGGACTTTTTGTGCTGACGGTCGACCTGACGCATCCGTTCGCCGACAGCGACAATCTGACGGGATTCGATGTGCGGGGAATAATGGTCACTACAGCCGGCCTGACAGCCGGGGATTTGCCGCTTCCCGGTGAGAACGACCCGAAAATCCTGAACGCGGACGGATATACCCGCTGGTGGAATCCGACCGAATTTCCGGTTCCGGGTCTTCTCGGATACACACCGGGGATTTTCGGCAAGGATCCCCCCACGGGCACTCCGCTTGTGTCGGCGATCAACCCCTACATGCAGTTCGCCGATGGTCTCTATTACTCCTACTCGGTCAAACACCTGACATTTATTATGCCTACAAGTTCAAACGGACGGGGAGTATTCCGATCCGGCGCGACCAACTCGCGACTCTACAGAATTCAATTCCCGGTCGGTCCGACAGGTCCGAAAGTTTATTTCAACTATGCTGTTGACGCGTCATGGGCGAAACCATCGAACGATCCGCCGTCGATCCCGAACGATTTCCCGCTCAATGCCAACGGGGATGAAGCGTTTTATCTTGAAGTTCTATCCGCGTCGAGCACGCTCTGGGCCGCGGGAGGTCCGCAGGCGGGCGGCGAGCTGGTACTGGAGATCGAATGCTGGGACTGGCAGGGCTGGCTTGGCGGCTATGACAGTGAGATCGGCGCTCTCAAGCTGGTTTCTCCATTCTGCGAATTCGAGGAGGGCGTGGTTCCCGAAATTGACGAGCCGGGAATCGGAAACGCGATCCTGACGGCGACCGTTACGGGAATGCCGTCTATCGCCGGTGAAATTCCCGTATGGGTAGGAATCACAGTGCCGGGCAGTTCATATTACCAGGGATCGAAACCGGCTCCCGATGAACCGGTCACGGCGTATACACTGATCACTGTCGAAGTGAGTGAAGCCGAATGCCAGGACAACGACAGCGATGACTGCTCCACGGCATGGGAGATTGAAGCTGATGATTTCCATGAGGGACTTTTATGTCTCGATGTTGACGACTCCGACTGGTATCATTTCACCGTGCTGCCCGGGGGATCGGCTGAAGGAACGATCCATCTTTTCGCCTATGATGTCGGCGACCTGAACATGTTCCTTTATGAAGGATGCCCCCCGTCGCTGATTGATTACAGCTCGAACACGGGTAACATGGATGAGGAAATTACACTCGCCGGACTTGGACCGGGTGAATATTACATAGATGTTATGGAATTCGATGACGGAGACAACGCACCGCGCCCATATGGGCTGGAAACCTCCCTGACAGGCATGGGCGAGGACTGCACGACCGATAACAACAATGATCCCGACAATGCGGAGGCGGTTTCAATCGATGCCGAGGACTCCGGCACGGTCTGCCTTGTCGGCGACCCGGTCGACTGGTACACATTCGAAATATCAGACGGCGTCACAGGTATCGGGACAATCGAACTGGATAACGACAACTATGCCAACAACGACATTGCGGTTTATGATGAAACAATAGGCGACCCGCTGTATGTCGGCAATTCACCTGGAACCGCCGACGAGCTTTTTGAAGTCAATCTGGACTCCGGCGTTTATTTCATCAGAATCGACGCGATGGACGATGAGCCGTCCGGCGACAGGGATTTCACGCTGACTCTGGATATCGAGGAAGTCATCGACGATTGCGACAATGCTGACGGGAACAATACATATGGTGAGGCGGAGACTATAGGTCTCCAGGATTCCAAATCGGGAACGGTGTGTCACCCGTCCGATCCCGACTGGTTCACATTCGATGTCCCGCCTGATGGTGTCGACGGAACCATCACGCTTAGTTCGATCAGCACCTACGATAATGACCTTGCACTTTTCTACGATCCCACCGAGCTGCCGATCGAGGAGTCGGCGCAAATTGGGCCAATGGATGAGGTCATCGAAGTAAACGGGCTTGTGGAGGGAGTTTATTTCATAAAGGCAACCGCGTCACCCGAGACGTCAAGTGTAAACCAGGACTATATCCTCACGACCGATCTGGTTTCTTCAGTATGGGGACCCACCGATCTCTGGATACATCCCCACATTGTGAGGACAAACCAGGGCACGAATCCGGCAACGACCCCGGAAATTGTCCAGGATCACTACGGATGGGCGAATGAATTTTACTCGACATGGGCTGACGGCTCGGTAAATCTCAATGAGATAACCTATATCGATTACACAGCATGGCTGTCGCTTACCACATCCGAAGCCGAGCAGATGTTCAACGAGTACGGAACCGACAACGGAGCACTGAATGTATTTTACGTGAACGACCTTCCCGATATGCCCGGCGCGGCGGCATACTGCTGGATGGAATGCCAGTTCATTAACCAGGATCACGAGACCGGATTTGTAATCATGTCGGACTATGCGGATGATCCTGTGCTCGCGCATGAAATGGGTCACGGGTGCGGTCTGTTCTCCGATGTATACCTTCTCGATTTCTACGATTGCGACGATATAACCTGGTGCCCGACCGGTCCGACCGATATCTTCTGCCTTGAGTCAGACGCCGCCTTCGGAAACCTTATGTACTGGCCGATCGGAAGCAATATCGAGGACTACTGGATCAGCATTGACGATCTTGAAATGCTGACTGGAGACATCGACAGCCAGGCTGAAAACATGATGTGTTTCAACACGAATTACCCAAACGCTTTCTTCAAACCATGAAATCTGATACTGCTACCATGAAATCTGATAAAGGGAAATACTACAGGTGACATCTTCCCGGACAAGTTCCCGGACATCTTCCCGGACAAGTTCCCGGGGACACCTCTTTTCGTCCTCGAAAAGCAGGTGTCCCCTCTGAAAGCAGCACTTTAAAAAATGTATTGATAAATTCCCTGAGGTGAAAATAATGCGACTATCAATTTCAATATTCCTGACAACATTCCTTCTAATCCTGTTTATCCCGACCGTATCCCGGGCGACAGTCCCTCCGGACATCGAAACGGTCCGCCTTATGCTTACCGCTCCCGATAACCAGGACCTGTCGGTTTTCGATCAGGAACCGCTTGCCGATATCCTGATTGAAATTATCGAAAATGACCCCGACACAGCCATGTATCATGAACGGGTTGTCACGAGCGCGCTTAAATGGCTCGGTTCGATGCAGGCTCCCCAGGCGGTGGATGTCCTCATCGCGAACCTGGAGGATTATCCGACAACATGCCTTTACTGGCTTGGGACATACGCATCCACAGATGCAGTCGAGGCGATAATTCCATATCTTGATGATAAGGACGCATCGATTCGATACGAAGCCGCAGCAGCTTTAACCGGTCTGCCTGACATTGAACCGAACGATGAATGGACAGAATTGATATCATCAACTCTCGACGCAATTGCACAAAAACTGGAAATAGAAAAAGATGAAGCGGTAAAAGATGTATTAGTTGAAGCATGTAATCATCTTATGGAATTATTGCCTGATTAATTTCAGAACCATGACCGTAAACCCGGTGGCGCCTCCAAGCGAGTCTTCGAGATTGGAGGTGTGGATAACCGTATCTTATGCTTGCAGCTCTGATACAAACATTCAAATACTAAATTCCCCGTATCAGCATCATCCGACCCTTTGTCGCAGCGTGACGGTAAATGCTCACAAGCACTCCAATCGCGGCGCAGTTGGTCAGGAACGCACTTCCTCCATATGATAAAAATGGCAATGGAATACCCGTAACTGGCATTAATCCCAGCGTTATCCCAACATTCACGACCACCTGGAACGCGATCATCGCGATTAATCCACCCGCGACCAGTTTCCCAAGCAGATCGTCGGTCACCCCGCTTATCGCGAGACTTGCCAGCAGAAGCATAAAAAGCCCGAGAAGAATCAATCCCGCCCCGACCACTCCAAGCTCTTCCGCCGCGATCGCGAAAATGAAATCGGTGTGTTTTCCGGGAATATATCCAAGTGTCGTCTGACTGCCCTGGAATAATCCCTGACCGAACAGGCCGCCGTGACCGATCGCGATCTTGCTCTGGATCACCTGGTATCCCGCTCCCTGCGGATCGGCCTCCGGATTCAGAAACGCCAGAAGCCGTGCGCGCTGATAATCCTTTAAAAATGGAAGGCTGATGGGGATCATAAGAATTCCGAGCGCGATGTAACCAAGCAGAATCCGAAGATTGCTCCCTCCAAGAAACAACAGACCGAACCAGATCGCAAGGAAGACAAGCGCGGTGCCGAGGTCGGGCTGGATGAGAATCAGACCCATCGGCGGAAACACAATGAAAAGTCCCGCCACGCTCGCCCAGAGCCATCCGACACCCTGCCTGATCCGCACGACAGCATCTGCGAGCGCGAATACAAGCGCCAGTTTCGCGAACTCGCTCGGCTGAATACGCACCGGCCCGATCTCGATCCACCGCTGCGATCCCCCCACGACTTTCCCGAGGATCAGGGTCACGACAAGGAGCAGCAGCACTCCGCCATACAGCCACCATGAATACCTGCACAGAAGGCGGTAGTCGATTCTGGAAACAAGCCAGATTGTTATTATTCCCAGGAGTAAATAGACGGACTGCCGGACCGCATGATCCGAGAAAGTCCACGGTTCCTCGGCGGTGGCGAGCGCGACAAGACCCACGCCGACAATCCCCATGAGGACGGCAAGGGTAACGAGAATCCGGTCCCATCGTATGTTGATCATATGCATGGCAGATGTCGACCGTTCGCATCCCCGGTCTTTGTATTAATCGTCAGGTTCAGGGATTTCATCATCGAGCTTATCCTCGGATAATTTGTATTTTTCCTTAATAATTTTTTCAGCTCTCACCGCGTCATCCTTGAGTATATAGATGTCCACAAGATCACTGAAAAATGAAAATCCGCCGTACAGATACCTCATCGATCCCATATTGTCGCGTGCCGCTGTCCTGATGCCGTGCGATTCAAGAAGTCCGCGCAATATTTCCGCCTGGTGGATATCACTGACTCGATAAATGACCATCCAGTCATTCGCATCTAACTGGTTTTTTTCATCCAGCAGCGGAGCGTCCCTCAGGGGAAGACCGCAATCCGGACATTTTTTAATTCCTTTCCTGTACTCGTAACCACATCCCGGACAAAACGGCATTTGTGTCGACCTCCGGTTAAAGGAATAATTTCATGTGATTATACCATTCAAGGGTTCTCTGATTGAATAATTCAGGCATAAGTTATGTTTATAACTTTTTCCCCGATTCCTTTATTTCGTGTATAATCTTTTACACGGAAGGAGTCACGGTATCAAACCGGGAGGCATCCATACTCAACTCACGGATGAACATGCGGCATATGCCGATGTCCATGCTAAGTTATTCATCGGCATTGATAAATATTTCGACATTCTTGATAGTCATGTCGAATCCGGTGATCCGCCGCTTGTAATCACAGGCGAATCCGGCACGGGAAAATCGGCGCTTGTCGCAAACTGGGCGAGTAAATACCGCGAGACCCATCCTGATGCAAATCCGATCATTCATTTCATCGGCGCAACTCCCTTCTCAGCCGACTCCGCAAACATGCTTCGCCGGATAATGGCGGAATTAAAAGACCGCTTTGAAATCCCGAAGGAAATCCCCAATAAACCGGACCGGCTTCAAAAAAATTTCAAACGATGGCTCTACATGGCCGCTGCGAAAGATCGTTTTGTTCTCATCCTCGACGGCCTGGATCAGCTTGAGAGTCCCGAGGGTGCTCCCGATTTCAAATGGCTGCCTCCGGTGGTTCCTGAAAATGTCCGTCTTATTCTCACCACAACCGCCGACGTAATGCCTGACGTAATAAAAGAACGCGAATGGCATTCAGTTGAGATCAAACCAACTGATAGTGATGAAAGCGTGCGATTTTCCAAAGGCGCTTACGATAAAATTCTCGAACGCCTGGAGAATGACTTCGAAAATGATCGTCCCGACCTGGTTCGGGATTTTACGACACTGCTCAACGCCGCCTGTCGGGGTTTGACGGAGACCGAGCTGAGGGAGCTTACGGGATCGGATGACAAGCCGCTTCCCGATGCGATATGGACTCGGTTCATCAAATCGGCTGATTCTTTTCTCTTCAAAACCGGCGACCTGATAAATATTTCACATCGATCAATGCGTGACGCGGTCAGGGATCGTTATCTGAAAGATGAAAATGAAGAGCGGGAACTGGAGAAACAAATCGCTCCCCATATTCGCATTGCGGATTATTTTTCTGAAAGAGAATTTTCGAAAAGAGTACTGGATGAGCTTCCCTGGCAGCTTGTAAATGCAGGCTCGTGGCAGCGACTTTCGGACCTTCTCACCGATATGGAATTTTTTAAAGCGGCATGGCTGGAAGACGAATTCGAAATAAAAAAATACTGGCGAATTATCGAGCGGTCGTCCGATATCAGGCTTGTTGACTCATGGAAACCTGTCATCGAGAACCCGAAAAAAGCTCCGGACGAAGACACGATTGAATTTTTATCTGTTCTTCTTGCGGATATGGGGCATCCGACCGAGGCGCTGTCGCTATATAAATGGCTCACAGAGCATCACAGACAATCCGGAAACAGAATAGAACTTGCGTCGACACTCCACGCGCGGGCATTGATTCTGAGAGAGCTTGGCGATCTGGACAACGCGATCGCGATGCACAAAGAATGCGAAGGAATTTTCCGTGAGCTTGACGATCTCCAAAACTACCAGCGTAGCGCGGCTGGTCACGCTGCGATTCTCATAAAGCTTGGCTCCCCGGATGAGGCGATGAAGCTTCTTTCCGAGCGGGAGAAAATCTGCCGCTTTCTCGACGACCGAATGAGCCTGGCGGATTGTCTCGGCGCGCGGGGATCGATCCTTATCGGCTCTGACGAATTGAAGCGGGCACTGGAGCTGTTCGCCGAACAGGAAAAAATTAATCGCGAGATCGGCGATCCTGCGGAACTCCAGCGTAGCCTTGGCAATATCGCCGTGATCCGATGGAAACTCGGCATGTTTGATGAAGCCCTGGAAACATACGGTGAGCAGGAAAGGATCGCTCGCGATCTTGGTTACCGTTCAAGCCTTCAGAACTGTCTTGGAAATCAGGCGTTGATTCTCTGGAAACTCGGCAAATCTGACGAGTCGCTTGAACTGTTGAACGAGAGAGAAAAAATATGCCGCGAGCTTGATAAAACGGACGGTCTTTTATCCTGCCTGACTCACAAGGCCATGATTTTCCGTGAACGGGGCGATTCGGACAGTGCGATGGATTTATTAAAGGAGGCCGAGAAAACCTGCAGAGATGAAAAAGACATGCGGACGCTTCACCGGATCCTTGGACAGCAGGCGCAGATAGTCAAAGATCGCGGCAAACTGAACGAGGCTTTGAAACTCTGGGTGGATAAGGAGCGTATCTGCCGTAAACTCGGAGATACCGCATGTCTGATCGCGAGCTACAGAAATATGGCGCTTATATACTGGAAGTTGAGTGAATACACCGAGGCAATGGAGCTTTTCAGACAGGAGGAACGTCTCTGCATAAAAATGGGCAACCTCAAATCGCTTCAGAACTGCTATGGGCATCAGGCATTGCTGCTCAAATCGCAGGATGATCCTGACTCCGCGCTGGCGCTTCATAAGAAAGAAGAAAATATATGCCGCAAGCAGGGTTACTCGGTGGACCTCCAGCGCAGCCTCGGCAACCAGGGTTCAATTCTCAGGGAAAAGAATAATCTCGAAGGCGCTTTGAAACTTCACAGGGCGGAAGAAGCGATCTGTCGCGATATCGGTCTGCCGTACAACCTTCAGCAGAGTCTCGGCAACCAAGGCTCGATCCTGACCGGCCTCGACAAACTGGATGATGCGATGGACTGCCTCAGGGAGCAGGAAAAAATCTGTAAAAAGCTTGATATCAAGGGCAAACTGGCTGTCTGCTGGGTGAAACAGGCGTACGTGCTATCGAAAAAGGAACTCCATCAGGAAGCGCTGGAACTTGCCGAAACAGCGCATGATTATGCTGTCGAGCATGATCTGAAATCGGTTGTCAGATGGATAAAACCCAACCTTGGTTACTTCCGCGCCTTCATCGGCTGACCGAACTCTCCACCATAATAAACACCATACTAATTGGAAATACCTGTCATTAGGCTTGTATGATACTCCCCGCTGGGGTATTTTTTATTGCTGCGCGTAATCATAATGAAAAAATACCGGCATCGTATAAAAAGTGTGAATATTCCGGTATCGCTAAAAAAGATCATACCGGTGTCGCCAAAAGAAGGAATATTCCGGTGTCGCCAAGAGAAGGAATATTCCGGTGTCGCCAAGAGAAGGAATATTCCGGTGTCGCCAAAAGAAGGAATATTCCGGTGTCGCCTACAAGCGAGTCTTCGAGCTTGTAGGTGCCTGATCTTATGGTGACTTACAGATTCCCGCGCAATTTTTCATTCCATCACCAGCAGACGACATCCGGCATCATTCACTTCACATTTGTCTTCTTTGGAATATATTAAAGGAATAAATCTGTGGATACGTCCGAACTAAGATCACTCTATCTCGATTTCTTCCGCTCGAAGGACCATCACATCGAGCCGTCCGAAAGCCTGATCCCGTCGGACGACAAATCGCTCCTCTTCATCAACGCAGGCATGGCCCCGCTGAAACCGTATTTCACGGGGATTTCCAAACCTCCATCCACACGTATCGCGTCCGTACAGCGATGCCTCCGCACAAACGATATCGATGAGGTCGGGCGCACTCCAAGGCACCTCACACTTTTCGAGATGCTCGGAAATTTTTCCTTCGGCGATTATTTCAAGCAGGAGATCATACTCTGGTCATGGGAATTCCTTTGCGACTGGCTGAAAATCCCGGCAGATAAAATGAGAGTGAGTGTCCACGATACGGACGACGAGGCTTTCGATATCTGGGAGAAGGAGGTTGGCGTAAAAGCCGACTGGATATATCGTCTCGGCGATGATGACAATTTCTGGTTCATGGCTGAGACAGGTCCGTGCGGTCCGGATTCGGAAATTTTCTACGATATCGGCGAGCATCTTGGTCCCGATCAAACCCCCGCTACCGAAGGCGACAGGTGGGTCGAGATCTGGAACCTTGTCTTCACGCAGTTCGACCGTCAGGCAGACGGAACCCTCGTTCCCCTTCCAAAGAAAAACGTCGATACCGGCATGGGTCTCGAACGCACGGCGATGGCACTCCAGGGGAAAGATTCCGTATTTGAGGCCGACTGCTTCGCATCTATTATCAAGGTTTTTAAAAACGATACACCATCCGAAATTATCGACAGTGAAAACTATATCAAAGCCGGAGTGAACTCTCTCTATGTTGTCGCCGATCATGTCCGGGCTGTCGCGATGCTGATCGCGGACGGCGTTTACCCGGGCAATGAGGGCAGGGGCTATGTGCTCAGAAGAATCCTCCGCCGCGCGCTGGTACATATGCGAAGACTCGGTCAGCATGAGGGCGGACTTCTCAAGGCCTTCCCGATGGTGCTCGATTCACTTGCCGACACTTACCCGCTTCTTCTTGAACGGCGGGGGCATATCGAAAAACTTGTGATGGTCGAGGAGGATAATTTTCTTCGGACACTCGATGCCGGCGTGGCTCGTCTTGAGAGCGAAATAGTGAAGTGTGGAAATAAATCTTGCCTGCCGGGCGCGGTCGCGTTCGAGTTGTTTGATACCTATGGCGTACCGCTCGATGTCACTATCGAAATGGCTCAGGCTCGCGGGATAGAGGTCGAGGAAGAAGGTTTTCAGAAAGCAATGGACACCGCACGAAAACGCAGCCGCGATGTAACTGAAGAAATGCTCGGCGCCGACCAGCAGGCTCGTCACGCGGTCCGGACGACCATGAAAACCGAGCTTGTCTGTCATGAAAAAATGATGGAGACGGCTTCGCTTGTTGAATACAGTCCCGAACACAGCTTTGTGGTCATCGATAAAACTCCATTCTACGCAGAAAGTGGCGGACAGGTCGGCGACACCGGCATAATCCGGTTCAAGGACGGGGAGTTCACTGTAATCGACACGCAGTATGTCGGGAATGTCGCTGTCCATAAAATCGATCCCGAAAAAACCGAAGGCGACCCATCGAATCTGAAACCGGGCGATCCACTCGAGGCCATAGTCGATCCCGACCGTCGCCGCGCGATCCAGCGCGCACATACCGCAACACATCTTCTTCACGCTGCATTAAGGCATGTGCTCGGAGACCATGTTCAGCAGGCGGGATCGGTGGTCGATCCCGACCGTCTTCGCTTCGATATCTCCCATTTCCAGCCTCTCACGAGGGAGGAGATCCGCGAGGTCGAGGACTGGGCGAACGAGCGGGTCTTCGCAGAGCATGATGTAAATTGCGATGTCGTTCCATACCAGGAAGCGATCGATTCCGGTGCGATGGCGCTGTTCGGCGAGAAATACGGCGACGTGGTCCGCATGGTTTCGATCGGCGGACGCATAACCGGGCAGGCGGAATCTATCGAGCTTTGCGGCGGAACGCATGTGAGAAATACCGGCGTAATCGGTCTGATAAAAATCATCCATGAGGAATCTGTCGCGAGCGGGGTCAGAAGAATCGAGGCTGTCACCGGTCGAAGAGCGCATGAAGTTGCACAAAACGATAATGTACTGCTTCACGATCTGTCTATTCAGACAAATCTTCCGGTGAATCATCTTCAACGCGGGATCGAAAAACTCGCCGAAAATCTGAAACGGCTTGAAAAAGAGAAAAAAGAACTTGAGCGCAAGCTGATCAGCGGTCAGACCGGAAGCGCATCGAAAGACCTGGCAATTGGATCGGCAACCGCAGTTATTTTTCCGCCACAGACCCTTGCACCCGACGCGGTCGCGAAGATGCTCGATCAGAGAGCCGAAGGGGACGGGATATTGGTCGCGTTCGCGGTGACGGATTACGACGGCAAAGGCGCTCTTCTGGTCAGATGTTCCGACGCTGCGGTCAAGGCTGGATTCCATGCCGGCAATCTTGTAAAGGCGGCAGCCGTGGCAATGGGTGGTCGCGGCGGCGGGAAACCGTCATTCGCGCGCGGCGGAGTCGATCCATCTAAGTTCGATGACGGCAAAAAAGCGTTTCTGAAAGCTCTTGAAGAACAGGATAAGTAACCTTTGAGGGTATTAGACCAATTTTAGAAAGTAAAAATTTATTAATGTCCGGGGACATTTTGTTTTTGCCTTCTACAACGATGAATTAATCAGGGATCTGCGGGGCAAAAAAAAGTGTCCCCTCAATCAAACAAGAGTTAATTACCATGTTTGGTCTTAATAGTGAACCAAATCCGACTTAATCCGATTATAATATAGGCAGCCGGTTACACGGCGGCTTAAACCTGCATGTTTAGAATCCGTGAATCGATGAGGCGGTCTCGCTGATGATGAAAATAATCGTAACGAAAAGCAATCGAAGGACCAGAGAAATAATTCCGGGGGCGCTTGCCGGCATATTAGCCGCTGCATTCCTGTTTCTGACGGTCGCTTACCCGGTCAATGCCGGACAGATGAGAGATTTCGAACCCATCCAGCGAACCGACCTGTATGACCGGGATTTCATGAACGACTTTTTCACCGCCCTCGGTTCATATCCACAGGGAATCAGCCCCATTGAAGAAAGCGCCACGGTGCGAACGCTCGTCGACGGCGGCTCGAAAGCCGAGCGGGGGGATGTCGATGGCGCGCTCTTTGCGTTCGACATGATTCCCGACAACATTACCTCGGCATTCCCATTCCTGACCACAATGCATGAGGACCTCCTGGTTCCCGAAATCCTTGAGCCTTGGTATGACTATGAGCCGGCGCGCGACATGCTTATCAGGTTTTACGAGGATGTCTGGCTTCCGCATCCCGAGTACCGCGACGATTACCTGAGCTTCAAGGAAGACACCATGGGTCGCGCCAGCAGGCTCGATCCCGATGTGCCCGCGGTCTGGATTCTCGGGCATCTTGCCGATTACGGTTTTATTCCGGACAGAATGCTCACCGAGGATGATCCGTATCTGTTCATCTGGGATTTACTGACAGGCTTCTCATATTACGCACAGCGCTCAACATACTACGGACTTAACTGGAATCAGTACGATGAGGGCGACTACAAAAATGCCGTGCTTAAACGGGTCGGGACAATCATTCACGAGGCTCACGATAAGGCCGCCAGCCAGGAGATGGGCAGGGGATTCTGGTCCGACCTGGTCACAAGCCACTTCCCGCTGGAAACCCCGACCGAGGGCACCCGGAGTACCGGGGAAATTTTCACGCCCCCGCCGACCGAGCCGACATCGCAGCCCGGACCATCCGAACCTGCTCCCTCTGCAACGCCTCAAACATCCGAGGAGACCGATCATACAGGCCTCTTTCAGGTTCCCCCTGAATTGAGAGAACCACCTTCCGATTCCGAAGCACGGGAAATATTGATCGAATCGCTAATCGATGACCTTGAGGCGAGAATCGAGACCAGACTTGAGAGTATTTATCAGCAGCCTGCCGAGGATATGACAGGTCCGGATGTAACGGAGGTCGAGCCTGCGGAAACTGAAACGGAAGATATCCCGGATGAGTTCCTCTATGAACCGGAAACCGATCTCACACCATCCGAGGCTGAAGCGGAGACCGCGCCACCTGTCGAGATCGGAAATTATGCAAGAGTGCGGCTTGGGGAGATCGCCGACCAGCTCGCGATCAATATCGGAGTCCTCGCGAGCGACCTCGGCAGCGAAACAATCGATCTGGTCATCCTCTACAACGATCAGAACGTCTCGGAGGAGACAATAGTCAACTCCGAGCACCGCTATATCGCCAAACGCGAGGCTTTCCTCGCCGGACTCGCTGTCTGGGACCGCTTCGATATGGAAATCTTCTCGCCGCTCACGCTCGCCGATTTCAACGACCTGGTTATCTCCGACCTGAGAGGGCAATACGAGGAACTGAAGGCAAGCTCAACAAGATGGGAACAGTATCAGGCGTATGAGGATCACTTCGAGGAGGCGCTCGGGCAGATCGAATCGGGTACCCGCAACCGTCGCGACGAGCCTGACGTGCTCGCTGCCGAGGCCGCCGCGCTGACCGCGTTCCTCGGCGAATACAACGATCTCATCAAGGAAATCGAAGACCTCATCTCCGGCTCGGTTACTGAATCAATCGAAGAAGAACCGGAATAATGTGAAAATCGGTTGTTGATTAAATAACCATTCAAAAACGATCAATAAGAAAAGAAATCCGGTATCCCACCATTTAGAGTCTGTCTCAGAATTGTGTTTCCTACTGTAGCGCGGACGTCCCGTCGGCTGTCTTGTGGACGTCCCCGTCCGCAAAATACA
>CBDUUJ010000021.1:0-14057 GCA_965370205.1 uncultured bacterium | reverse complement strand
CTTCCTGGTTTGTCAGCTCCTTCACAGCGATTTCACGGCAGAAAGACACAATGCCCCCAAGCCAGTCGAATCTGCTGGTTAGCATCTCATCAGACAAGCCACGTGTGTCAAGGCCGTCCCGGGTGTACTCCACAAGCCAATCCATTTTAGTCCAGAACTCGACATTCGGTTCTACATAACCCTTAGGTGGGGTTTCCTTATAACCATCACCGCACTCCGCGCCGCTCTGCCGAGCATAAAGAACCGTGTCATGGCGAAGTTCCGTCCAGGAACCCAGGGCGGTAAATAGCGACTTATCCTGCCATGCGTCTGTCCGCATGAAGACAGGATAACCTTCGGGCACAGGATTAATTATTGATTGAAGGCTCCACAGCCACCCGTAATATAGATTAGACTGCCAAGTCTCCAGTGATGTGTCGCTGATTTCCATTCGCATTTTTTCCATCTGAGAGTCGTATCCCTGGAAAGTGTCTACATAATGGAAGGTCTCAAGGATTTCCAACGCTCTATCGCTTCCAAGCGCAGCGAAAACGTCAAGCCCGCTTGGGAAAAGCCGCTCCTGCACTTTCGGTATAACAAGCTCCTGTAATATTCTGGAGTCGGGGATGAAACGCTGCCCCATAAAATTGAACTGATGGCCACCTGCTGTAAAACTAACGGATTCCTCCTGCCCGGTAGTAAGCGGAACATATTGCTCGATACCGGGTCCGGGAAGGCTTTTTACCCTCGTGATGAACTCCTGGATATTATCCTCATTCGCGAAATCACCAGGGAAAGGCGCCACGCCGTAAACATCGTCCATCAGCAGCGAGTAATCGTAGAATGTACAGTTATCGGAAGTACCTACAAAAAATGTAGTCGGTTCATAGATGGTTTCCCAGAGTTCCAATGCGGGTGTTCCATCGTATGATGCTTCCCGGAGGTTACGGACGATCAAGAGAGCCTGCCTGGTAGGTTGCAATCCCATGTCCCCTCCGGGAATCGGGAACGGCACCAGCCCGTACCACATCATTGTCCTGAAATATCTCTCAAGTTCCTCTGTCCGAGTGTAATGACCGCGGGGGATAAACTGGCTGAAATCAATCAGGATGGGATCTAAGATTGCTGATTTATCCCGACCTTCGTGCGCCTGGATTTTCTCTATGTCGCTCGAGGCTATATCCGCAATGCTTTCCGGAGGTGGTGTCCCATCGAGAAGATATCTCGCCACTGCGAAGTATGCGAGATTCCTGAGAGCGGCATCTTCAACATCCGGATCATCAGCGATGGCAATATCCTTTTCCGAAGCACTCAGCATAGCTTCAGTAAGTTGCGAAAGAACCGGAATAAGCTTGTCCGACTCTACCTTTCGTAAAACATAGTCAAAGAAAAAATGATATGTGTGAAGCATGGAATCCGTAGTGATAAAGGAGGGAATTTTAGGATCGTGATAATCGTTTCTCTCATAGATCCAGAATATCTGCCTGCAGTCGGAAGGCGTGACTACGAAGCCATTCACGGCAAGCATTTCCAGTTGTTCGAGTGTCAGTTCGCCCTCGAAATCGGGAAGATTCACCACGTTCGACAGGTCGGGTTCGATGATGTATTCAGGAACCGACGGCACTATTGATAAATATTCATTCTCAAGCACATTGTATGTGTCCGCGACTTCGGATTGAAACCCGGACTGTGTGGTTTCCGATGTGTCGGATTGAGCCATAGAAACCTCAGGCATAATGCCGGGGATGAGCATTACAGCCACGGCAAGCACAGCGAGACCGGCTGCGTTAAACACTTGTTTGATGATTCTTTTTTCGGACATTTCTCTCCTCCTATTCGAGAGGCTCTAATTCTACATTGTCGTTCAGAAATTCTATCCTGAGTCGACCAGACATTGTAAGCGCATTCAGAATCCCCTCCTCCACATAAAACCCGCTAATTCCCGGCATCTCCTCCGAACAGCCCAGCCATTCAAAGCCGAAGATATCCCACCTGTATACGGCGACTCTGTGCATATCTTCCCCGGCAGTCTCCAGTGCGATGAGCTCATCCCAATCATCCAAATTGATATCATACAGGATAAAATCATCGAAACGTCTGCTGAGCCTGGACCCAAGCCACTTAGGCTGCATTGTCCCGCCGTTCCAATAGTATATGAAAACCCGGTTGGCCATGATGGGATCGAAGGGGCTTTTCTTCCAGACACCGACAGCGATTTCCCTTTGTCCGTCGCCATCCACATCGCCTGTTTCCAGTTTCCAGGGATTGAGGCCATCCCGTCTCCATACAGGACGCAGTTCCCCCTCGCTTTCCCTGAGCACTACTATTTCGCCTCCGACAGGATGGCCATCTTCTATACTTTTGGAAGTAATGACGACGGTTTCGAAGGTTCCGTCACCATCCAGGTCCTGGCTTTGACAGGCAATGACGCAAACCGAATCAGGTCCTGCAAGAGCAGATTGAACTGAGCCTGTCAGGGAGTCCAAATGCGAAGCAGGGCAAATGCAGAAGCAAGTAGCAAAAATGACACATAAAAGTCGCATTGGTCAGATAATTCGTCTATTGTGCAATATATAGGCCATTTCAAATGCTGTGACCCTCCAACCTGGATTAAAAAAAAATCGGAAATTATGTATGGTGTAAATAGCAAAGACAAACGAGATGGATAAAAGGGGACAGCTATTAAAGTGGGGCAGCTGCCTATTGTTATTAACATAAGCACTCATAACCAACGCCGCACGCATGCAATATGGAAATTCAAGCTAACTGGAAACTCCTACAACACCGCCAGGTCGCTTTCGTGGAAGCTTGGATGCTTCCACTCCAGATTTGACAGGACTTCCTCGTCGATCGCGTTATTTTCGAGCATCGATCTCAGGCCCCTGCATGCCTCGATGTGCTCAGCAAGGCGGGTTTTCGCGTATCCTGTCTGTGTCCCGTTGTGAAGAATGAACGGCCAGTCGGAGCTTTCGAGCAGCAGAAGCTCGCGCTCGAATTGAATGAGCGCCCGTTTCGCCTTTGGCTCGTTCGAGTTTTGATAGCGGGCCTGTAGCCGTCTCAGGTGGTGACTCAAGCCGTAAATGTGGGGGTATATCCATTCGGCCATATTGCTTCCCCATACCTCGCCGTAGCCGCCGTCGCCCCACGACGAATGCGCGGGAATTCCTTTGGATGTCTCGCCGCCGGAATCGAGGTAATCGGTTCCAGTGACCGCCTGCATATCGGACAGTTTCGCGATCTCCCTGAACACCTCGCCCAGCCAGTCGATTCCCTCGAACCACCAGTGCCCGAACAGCTCGGCATCATACGGGCACACGATGAGAGGAGTTTTCATCCCGCTTTTTTCGATCCACCAAAGTCGGCCTTTCGCGCGATTCACAAAATCGACCGCATGATCGCGGGTTCTTGAGAGCGCGATCTCACGATCATATGGCTCTTTGTGCTCGGTGTCGCCTGTGATTCGATGGTATTTAATTCCCGTAAATGTGTGATCCACAGCGGGCGGCAAATAAGGCGCGACTGTCTCCGCGGGAAGGTCGAAACCCACGTCCCGGTAGAAATCCCTGTACCAGAGATCTCCCGGATAGCCCTCCTCGGCGCTCCATACAGCCTTCGATGTCTCCCGATCGCGACCGAACGCAACCGGTCCCGTTCGTGTCTCAACCGGAATCAACGGATCGCCCTGCTCGAAATCCCGACCCGGCGCGGCGAGTTCGATTCCATGCGACTCGACGAAGAAATATTTCAATCCTTCAACGGCCAGGTTTCTCTCCAGGCCTGGAATAAAGCCACATTCGGGAAGCCAGATGCCCATCGGACGCCTTCCGAGCAGCCGCTCCTGGGTTCTGCAGCCGACACCGATCTGCCGCTCCGCGCTTCCGGGCGACATCATGAGGTGCGGCAGAAACGCATGAGTGGCGGAGCAGGTGATGATCTCCAGAAAACCGTCCTTTTCGAGAGACCGGAACGCCCTTATCAGTCCGCCCCGACCGTCGAGAACGTCACGGATCGCCGTGAATCTGTCGCGATACATTTTTACAAGCGGCCTGATCGGGTCGCCGAGCGATTCATGCCGCTCGGCCTCCTCCTCAAGCAGCCTGAGACGGGTGTTCAGATAATTAATAATACGTTTGTGGAGAAGCTCATCGTCCAGCATTAAAAGGAGGGTGGGCGACAGGGTCAGTGTGAGACGCGCGGGAACGCCATCGCGCCTGAGCCCTTCAAGCATCAGCACAAGTGGAGCATAGGTTTCGCTGACAGCCTCGAACAGCCACTGCTCCTCGAGGAAGTTGTCCCACTCGGGGTGACGGACGTAGGGAAGGTGCGCGTGTAATGTAAATAGAATCGATTTCATTATTTCTCAAGCCCTTTGTAAAGCTTCATGTACACGCCGGCCTGGGATGGCCAACTGAAATCCTCTCTCATCCCGGTAACCATCAATTTTTTCCAGGCCTTCCGGTCATCGCGGAAAAGTTTCACAGCTTTTTTAATCGTGTTGAACATGCTCGAAGCTGTGAACGATTTAATCACGAAACCGGTCGCATTGCCTTTTGCCAACCTTGCAGGAGTGACATTTTGAACCGTGTCCTTCAATCCGCCGGTGGAAGAAACAATCGGCACTGTGCCGTAGCGAAGGCTGTACAACTGGTTCAGGCCGCAGGGTTCATATCTCGACGGCATCAGGAAGATATCGCTTCCGGCCTCGATTTTATGAGCGAGTTCATTGGAGAATGTCAGTTTCACAGAAATATTCTTCGGATATTTCTTCGCCGCTTCAGACAATGCGGTGTGATAGTGAGGATCGCCGGTACCGAGAATGACAATCTGGCAGTCAAGTTTAACGATTTTATCGAGCGCCTTCAGTACAAGCTCGAAACCCTTCTGCTCGGCAAGCCTGCTTATCATGCCGATCAGCGGACCTTTGCCCTCGGGAAGCCCGATCTCCTCGCGCAGCGCTTTTCGACACGCCCATTTGCCGCTGAGGTCGTTGGGGGAGAATTTTTTCGGTATGAAGGGATCATTGGACGGGTCCCACTGCGAGTAATCGACACCGTTCAGGATGCCGGTCAGTTTCTCCGCACTTGATTCCAGCACGCCGTCCAGACCTGCGCCGAATTCGGGAGTCTGGATCTCCTTTGAATACGTGGGGCTGACCGTGGTGATCGCATCGGCGAAAATGATTCCGCCCTTGAGCACATTCACCTGACCGAAATACTCAAGTCTTTCCGGGTTGAAATACTCCCATGGAAGATCAAGTCCCTGGAATTTATCGCCGGGGAACCGTCCCTGGTAGCCGAGATTATGAACTGTCAGCACCGAGGATGTATTTTTGAAGAACGAGTCATCATGGTAGTGAGTTTTGAGATACACCGGAGCCATCGCCGCCTGCCAGTCGTGCGCGTGGACGATGTCGGGACGAATATCCAGCATCTTGCAGGCTTCCAGACCGGCCTTGGCGAATATCGCATATCTCGTCAGGTTGTCCTCGTAATCCTGACCGCCCTCTGTGTAGAGTTCCTCACGGTCATACGCGGACGGGTAATCAATAAAAATAACTCTCATTCCCGATGGATGCATTAATTCCCTCAGGCAGGCTTCCCCGGTATATCCGGGAAGGAAGAATGAGAGAGTGCTGTCATTGAGAAGCTTCGGTTCCTCTCCCGATTTTTCAACCCAATCCATCACCGAACGGTAATAGGGAATAAATGTCGTGACATTCGCGCCCATCCGGGCGAGTTCCGCCGGTAATGCGCCGATAACATCGGCGAGACCGCCTGTCTTGCAGTACGGCACCATTTCTCCGGCCATGAAAACAATCTCAAATTTCCGAGGCATGTGGGGCCTCCTCCTCAACTGGTGAATATGGACCCTCCAGGCGTATTACTTCTCCGTTGGATTTAATATGGGTCCATTTTGGAACTACCACCCGACCTTCGGGTGTAACTGTGAAATGTTTATTATCAAACTTCGAATCGTATCCTATCTCGATACCTTCACCGATTATGCAGTTCTTATCGATAATTGCGTTACGGATTCTGACATTTTGTCTGATTTCCGTGTCGCTGAATATTATACTGTCTTCAACCTGGGCGTAGGAATGAACGAAAACATTGTGGCTCAGCACACTGTTCATCACCGATGCGCCGGAAATTATGCATCCCGAGGCGATGATGCTGTCGATCGCCTGTCCGAACCTTCCGCCTTTCTCGGCGAACACAAATTTCGCGGGGGGGAACGGTCGCATCAGCGTTCGAATCGGCCACTGGTAATTGTAAAGATTAATCGGCGGATGGACCTCGCGGACCTCCATGTTGGCGTCGTAATAACTGTCGATTGTGCCGACATCCCGCCAGTATGTCTTCTCCCGCTCACCTTCGCCGGGTATCCAGTTAAGCGAGTAATCGTAGGCGTAGACCGGCTCGCCGCGACTCACCAGGTCTGGAATGATATCCCGACCGAAATCATGCGTGGAGGTATCGCCTTTCTCCTGATCGCGGAACAGAGTTTCCCTGAGGGCATGGGTCTCCCAGAAATAGCTTCCCATGCTTACAAGGGCCATATCCGGACGACCGGGCATCGGCTTTGGATTCTCCGGTTTCTCTTCGAAACCGACGATCCGGCTTTTCTCATCGATTTCTATAACCCCGAAAGTTCCCGCCGCTTCTTCGATAGGAGTCGGGACACACGCCACTGTAAGGATCGCCCGTCGCTTGATGTGGAACCGGAACATCTCCGCCACGTTCATCTTGTAAATATGATCCCCGCCGAAAACCGCCACATGCTCGGGGTTGGTATCCCAGATAATATGCAGGTTCTGGAAGACAGCATCGGCTGTGCCCTGAAACCACCTGTCGCCGGTTCGCATCTGGGCCGGTAACGGATCGACATACTGTCCGAGAATGCCACTCAGGTTCCATCCGCGCGACAGGTGCTTGTTGAGCGAGTCGCTCATGAACTGGGTAAGCACCTTGATGTGATAGAACCGTGAGTTGATAAAATTGGACAGGACGAAATCGATAATGCGATACGCACCACCGAACGGCACGGCAGGTTTCGCGCGGTCGGCGGTCAGGGGCATAAGACGTTCACCGCGACCACCCGCGAGAATCATGCCAAGAACTTCCAGCATCGTCTTACTAATCCTCCTCCTTTAAAGCTCGCCTGAACGGCCAGTGAGTAAGATCGATCGATGACGGCAGCTCGCCCGGTATTTCCAATGGCGCACGTTTCAATGGCATGCGGATCGGATTCGTCACCATGAGCGGCGTTTCCTCGCCATCTACCACTCGGGCTAATACATAAATATATTCTTTTCCCGGAACCAATCCTGAATCCTGGAACCTGCCTATCGGTCTCACGCTCCAGAACCGTTCTCTTTTCGGTAACTCTCCCTCAAGCAGCAGACGAATCAGGCGGAACTCGACATCATCCGCGCCGCTGGCCTCGATTATCCGCGCCAGCTCCCAGAATATCAGCGCCCTTTCGGGAACCACCGCGATCGCCGCGGCCTCGTCGATTCCATACGCGCTGTCCCAGCCGGACGGCTCAGGTATGGGAGACAGACCCGCACCAACCGGTCCAAGCTGTGTCTCAGTCATCTCGGATGGAAATTCATCCTGTGTTTTTTCCTGTTCCACCTTATAATCCTCTCTCAATACAACACATAAAATTCCAAAAGCCGGAACCTGAATATACATCAATGTATTGAAAATGCAACCTTTAACCAACCTATATTCTAATTAAATCGGCACGATCTCCATTTCCGCCGGTATGTCACTTGTTGTACCGCCTTCCAGCACAATCGGAACCCTAAACAATATGGATGTCCCCTGGTAGTTCATCTCCAGACCGCCCTCGCCGCGACTTAACGTGCTCACCGGATATACACCCATCCATTCCGCATCGGGAACCCCTATCACAATCTTGACCCCCGACCACTCATCAATGCATACCGCTTCATTCGATCCGTTACTCTCGAACTTTGACGAGAGCGGAAGTTTCGTTTTATCGGGCAGCAGATGGTATCGATCTCCGGCATCTCCGGCGAGAAGTCCAATGTTGAATTCGAGAAGCAGCACACCTTTGTAGTCATTGCCGTCACTTCGCGACAGGCTGTACCGCATCACCGCGACACGTCCCTCATCCTTAAACTCAAGAATTTTATCCCTCCGCCATGGACCGTCGGTTTTTATCATCTCGATACGGTCTTCAGATTCGCTGACTCCCCAGAATCCCCATTCCGGACCCAGATCGGGATCGTATTCCACTCGCACGAGCTGATCCAGCGACGGCGCATGCCGCATTACCCGGTCCGTGAAACATCCACGCCTGCATTTATCGTATCCGTGATTCTCTTTCCATCCTGCCGGAGCAATTTCCTGCATCTCGTGTATGCTCGCCGGACTTCCCTCGTCATGGCCATCTTCCGCCTCACGCATGGTCGCGTGATACGCCTCGAATCTCCTCGCGAGAACATCGATGACATCAATTTTCCGCTCAACCGATCCAGCCGATATAACCTGCCCGGTCATCGGGTCGACAACCCAGTGAACGCGGTCACGGGCGATCAGAATCGGTGCTTCCGCGTCATGCGTCGTCTGCGAGTCTCCATAATTCAGATGACCGGAGCCTATATAGCGCACTCGCGATAATTTATCATCGGCTTTCGCAAGTTCAGCTTCGGCTGTAAGAATTTCTCGATGAATCGCGAACCGGAGGTAATTCAGGTAAAGCCCTCCGAAAACGCCATGCCAGTACGGGCAGTTGCATTGCGCTCTCAATGCGTGCCAGAGCGCTCGTGAGTACGGGGACGCGTCATTTGCATCAGACGGCTTCACATCCGGGTCACACTCAATAATTCCCCTGACAAGTTCCTGTACCCGTTCATGCATGTAGCAGCTTTCCGGATATCTCGCGAGGAATGATCGGAACAGTCCCGCGATATGCGGCGGCTCGACTTCCTTCAACGCCTGGTTCGACTCAATCCACTTGTAGATTCCCTCAGCCGCGAGATTCCGTCGCGGATACAGGTTCCAGATTCCCATCTCGCGATAGCTTGATGTCGTTATGTAAACGCGCTGACGGGGATGCGGCATGATTTTCATATATTCCGACGGGTGCGTGGTCGTTATGTTATCCGATTCCTCGATCCGTCCGAGAAATTCATCCAGCCAGCCTTTTTTAAATACCCATTCGAAAGTCTCCGGCCACATACCGAATTTCTCGCCGTCGTCGCCGTAGGTTATTGCGGCGTTATCGGGAAGCTCCCGCGCCATATGCTCAAGATACCCAATTGTCTCATCGACTTTATGAAACGGGATCAGATATCTCAAATGCTCATTGATCGGGAAGATCGCGACGCTCTGCCCGTTGTATTCGGTCCGGTAATATCCCCAGACCTGGTGTTCTCCCGGATTCGGCAGCCCGGCGCGCAACTGGCTGTCGTCGAGAAGCGTATAGCGTACTCCGGCGTTTGAGAGACGTCCGGCAAGCGACGGTTCCCACACCCGCTCGGTTGTCCAGCTTCCCACCGGATCCACATCAAATCGATCGCTGAGGAAACCGCGCATCGTGCTGAACTGGTGAGCGAACGCATTTTTATCGATAAGCGGTTGGACCGGCTCCCACATTCCGCCCATGAGAAATTCGAGTCGTCCGGCGGCGTGTTCCTCGCGAAGAGCATCGAGATAGCCCGGCTCCTCGGTCTCAAGCCATTCCCACAGGCACCCGGATGTATGCAGCGCCCATCTTATTCCCGGATGCTTTCTGACAACGTCAAGAAACGGACCGTAGGCGATGTCGTACGCCTTCCGGAACACATCGGGCAGATTGCCCAGCGGTTGGTGATTATGAATAACTAGAAGAAGATGCAGCATTAACCCAAGTCCTCATCCAAACTTTATTTGTTTCTGTACACCTCCAAGCTCGAAGACTCGCTTGGAGGCGCCACCGGGACTCGCTTGGAGGCGCCACCGGGTGCCGCCCACAAGCGGAGCAAGGCGAAAGCCGAGCGCAGCTTGTGGGTGATTCAGAACACTGTAAACTACTCGCGCCACAGACTGGCAAGATATCTCTCGTCCGGGACTGTTACAGATACAGCGCCGAACATGGGACACCTGTCGATCTGTTCTTTTCCCCTCATGATAAAACTGGTGAAGCTGATCATTGATCTAGGCTCAGCCTCGAGCGATTTGACCGGGATCGACAGCTCCACGATATTATCAATCGCCGCTGAAGCCAGCGCTTCTATTGTGAAATGACTTTTTTCAGGATCGATATGGTAGATTCTGAGTTTCGCCTCAGAATTTGTCGCCAGGTCCATAGCAACATTCAGTTCTACGGGCTTGAGGATGCGAATAACAAGCACATCGCCGGATTCGATTTTCTCCCGCTCGATATCGATCCTGAGATACAGGTTCTCAAGATCCGCGTTGAAAAATAAATCGGTGATCGGACCTGGTTTCTCCCTCGCCATTAATCCCTCAAGATCGCTTGCCCTGAGATATCCCGCTCCGGACCATTCATAAAAAGTCGTAATTTTTCCGTCGATTACAGGATTGATAATATCCAGTGGTGCCTGCACGCTTACATTGTCGATCGGCAGTTTCGGATCGACCGGCACAACAAGTTTCGTCGGGATATCAAGTCCCATCAGTTCATAGGCTCGTTTCAGGCGCATTCTGAAAACGATGTCGAATATGTAATCGAGCGGGCTGTGGAACGGCTCGCCATACCACCAGAACCAGTCGCTTCCCTCCGCTACCCACAGATGCTCCAGGACCTTCCTTCGCTCCTCCGACCCGATTTCATCATCGCTTCCCTCCGGAACCGGGAAAATCTCATCGAGTTTCTCTCGCACCTCAGAGAGTATCCCCCACGCTCTGCGAGCTTCATCGCAGCCGATCCAGATATCGAAATTACCCGCGATCCAGCTTCCCGCGCCGAGTTTTTTTATGCGGCCTTTCGGCGGGAATTCAGCGAGGTATTCCTGCGGAGTGGTCAGTTTTATAAGCGGATTTTCATCGAGAGCCTCCGCCAGCCCTGTGAGAAATCCCTCGCCGCCGTCGCGGTAATGCTCCCACGGGTTCTCACCGTCGCAGACCAGTGTCACCAGTGACGGCGGTCCCTCCGGTGAGCAGTTCAGCGCCATGTTATCGAGGTTTCGGATGAACTCATTCACAGCCTCGCCGGATTCCTTCCATGAAAACTGGAACCCGATGTCGTCCGACAGCCCCCTGTTTCTGAAACAGCACGCAAGCGGCGGACCGTCCGGGTCGCCGATCAGCCACGGACGGCGGTTATCGGCTCCTTCGGGTACTTCAGTTCCGGTCGACCGCTCATAGAGAAGCGCCTCGTCCGCTGCGATCCATTCGATCCCCGCATCCTGGATCAATTCAACCGCCCTCTGGCTGATGGAGCCTTCACTCGGCCACATACCTTTCGGGCGATGTCCGAAAACCTTCTCAAATTCATCCATCCCCATTACAAGCTGCCTCCGGGCATCCTCCGGATAGCTGAACTTCGGAGTGTCGGGGTGATGATCAGGTCTGACATGGGAGTCGACAAGGAGCGGAAGTATCGGGTGGTAATACGGCGTGCAGGTAAGTTCGATTATGGATTTTTTCTGAAATAATTTATGCTGGGGGATAACTTCTTTCAGAGCGTCGCGATGCTTCCCGACGACCAGCAGCTTGTCCTCCTCGCTGTACCCCTGTTCCTTCCCGATAAGAGCGATCACTTCGGGGTCTTTGCGAAGAGTAAAACCGCACCACGCAAGATGGAACAGAACGACGAGGTCGCGGAAATCGGCGCGTGTGAACTGTGCGCGGACATACTGAAGATCAATCCCGGTTATATCGAGTCCCCGCTTCATGAGAAGCTGGTTGTATCTCTGATTGGGTTTTATATGCACTTCCCAGTTAATGAAAAAACAATGTCTCAGAAGGAAATCCTTCTCATTGTCGTTCAGTTCATCGACTGGTTTCCGCGCAAGCTCATGGAAATAATCATTTCCGGGATTCGAGACAAGATCGTCTATCTGATTCAGAAGAACCGGACTGAAATTAATGGTCTGTTTGAAATGGGGATATCGCTCCGAAATTTTCACAAGGTCCGTGTAACCCCTTGCAGCGTGGAGCTGTACCCATGGCAGCATGTGCACGCCGGTGACCGGGTCACGGTAATCCGGTTGGTGCATGTGCCAGATTATTGCCAGTCTGATCTCTCGAGCCATCGGACTTGATTATACTCAGACAACTTCCCTGAGGTACCTTGCCGCTTCCTCAGGCGGAGTCGGATTAATGAAGAAACCCGTGCCCCATTCGAAACCGGCGGTTTTGGTCAGCCTCGGAAACATCTCGATATGCCAGTGATAATGCGCGTGACCGTACGGGAAGTTCTCCTCCAGAGCCCCCTCGCTGGGTATGGTATGAATCAGATAATTATAGTGAACATCTCCAAGTGTTTTCTTATATTTCGCCACCAGCCGGGCCATAACGCCCGCCAGGTCCCTAAGCTCATCATCCGACGCCTGGGTGTAATCGGCCTGGTGACGCATGGGAAGTATCCAGAGTCCGAACGGCTGTGCCGATGCGAACGGCGACAGGACAATGAAATGATTGCTCACAAGAACCACCCGATCCTCGAGCATCTGTTCCTGGTCGATGATGTCACAGAAAAGACATCGCTTCTTGAAACGGTAATGCTGCTGGGTTCCTGTGAGTTCCTCGACTACCCTCTTTGGAATAATCGGTGTCGCGATAATCTGGGAATGCGGATGCTTCAGACTCGCTCCCGCGCGGCTTCCGTAATTCCGGAATACGAGAATGTAATCGAAACGGTCATCGCGCATCAGATCGACTATCCGTTCGCGGTATGCTTTGTAGACGAGGAAATTTTCCTCAAGCGTCCGCCCGTCGATATCTTTTGTATGGTCGGGACTCTCAACGACCACCTCATGCGCGCCGACACCGTTCATTTTGTCATAAAGCCCGATACCTTTCCGTCCAAGTTGTCCCTCGATTTTTAATGCGGGAAATTTATTCGGGGTGACCCTCAGTTTCCAGCCGGGTGAGTCCGGCTGGCTTCCGGGAGGTCGAACCGCGGCCACTTCCGGCGGGGTCATCTCTTCATTTCCGGAACAGAACGGACAGTTGGCCGGACTGCCCTTTTCGCCTTCCGGTTCCTGATTGAAATCGCTTGGTCTTTTTCCCCTCTCGGTTGCAATTATTACCCATCGCCCCAGTACGGGGTCTCTCCTCAGTTCAGGCATGTTTAAGTTCCTTGATTCCTAATTTTTTTACTACAGAAACGTGTGCCGTTATATCCGGCATTAACAACACTATTAATGTCGTGAAAGGGGGAATGTATTTACCGGAGAAAAACGACGGCTGGAAGCCGACGTAACCGCAAACCGATAGCTGGAAGCTGACGACACTTATTTCAAAGAACCTGACTGGTTATAAGATTGGGAATCGAGCATGGATGCAACCTTGAATTTGTGTAATTCGTCACAATTATGCAGAATCACAGTAATGTAGTACAATAAAGCCCTGAGTCACGTAAATAATTGCAAATTTTTATCATTCACGGTGATTGCAAAGTGAAAAAAATAAATCTCGACCTGAAGAGCAAGGTACCGATCTACATCCAGATACGCGATCAGCTCCGTCTTATAATCGCTGCCGGAGAGATGGAAATCGGGAGCCAGATGCCGCCTGTGCGCGACCTTGCATCGGAACTTCTCATCAATCCCAATACCGTTCAGAAAGCTTATCATGAGCTGGAACGAGACGGGTATATTCACACGCGGCGGGGCATGGGAACTTTCGTGAGCGAACGTCCCGATGGGACCACCGGAAAAATCGATAAGGGTATCGCATTGGATATAACGCGGGAATATGTGAAGAGGCTTCTTGATCTGGGTCTCACTGCTGAGGAGATCAGAGATTATGTTAGTAAGTGCCTGACGTAGTCGGAATGATTTATCAGACAGAACAATTGATATAAAAATCCCCCCGGTCAAGGGGGAGGGATCATTGATAGTGTCTCAGTTTAAAAAATAAAATCACCTGAATGTC
>CBDUUJ010000020.1:0-14212 GCA_965370205.1 uncultured bacterium | reverse complement strand
TGAATGCAAACACAACAAGAACGATCACCGTGAGAATATGCTTCCAGTTGATTTTATTTTTATCTTTCTTTTGCGCCTTAAATATATTGGACAGCCCCCATGCGCCCAGAAGACCGTGCAGGGCGAAGACATACAGAAGCATCCGTGCGTTATAAATTTTTTCATATCCAAACCAGTAGATATAGGTTGCGAGAATAAATATCCCGATGTAAATCGCTGGTTTCTTCCATTTGATGAAAAATATTCCGGGTGTGAGAGCAAGAATAAACGGACCTATTCGTCCAACAGGTTGCTGCACCCATTCCAGATTGGGCTTGAATGTGTATTGCCATAATGCGGTCAGGGGGTTATGGAAACTTGATTCTCCACCCAGAATTTCCTTGACCTCTCCGGACTTGCGGGCGTAGATGCTGTCCGATTCCATGAGTCCCCAGTTGGCCCAGGCAAACCAGTCATCCTTAAAGGGATAAAAGGGATTACCAAAGAAGATGATATTGGCGATATACCAGGGCGCCGCGAAGATAAACGCCCACAGGAGAACTCTCCAGAAATTCCGCAAAGCCAGAACCACAATCAGGAAGGATGGAATAAGACCATTAATATCAATCGCGCATGCCGATCCCGCGAACGCGCCAGTGAGATTCAGCCATCTTGTATTTCCTGTCGCGTGATATTTCAGCAGACTATGGAAGGAAAGGATGATGTAGAACGTAAGAGTGTGTTCAACAAGGTTCTGCATTGCCGCGACATGGCTCATTGGCAGAATGACATAGAGAATTGCGCCTGTAAGACCGGTGGTTGTGTTAAAAAATTGCCTGCCGACCAGATAGATTGCCGACGCACTCATCAGCATGAAGAAGAAGGGCAGAATACTTCCCGGATCATCGAAAAAAATCAGCTGCTCAGTCGAGACCATCGAATGCATTTGAAGGAACTGGAACCAGGGATAATAGCTGATCGAATGATTCTCCAGGTAAACCTTAGGGGAGTAAAGATGAGTTGATAACGGATCCCCGCCTATCGATGGATTGCAGGCAATAAATATCGTCCGCAGGACCCAGAGGATAAGAATCCATATAAGTATGCGATTAAAAGTGTTAAGTGTTTTATACCGTTCAACCAGTTTTTTTACCCGACTGAAAAATCCGGCGGTCTCTTTATGGCAGACAAGTAAAATTACAATGTTAAGAATAACAAGCAGGGGTTTATACAGCAGTCCTGTCCAGCCCAGACCCCAGATAAGAACTGATAACAGGGAGAAACCCAGCCCTGTTGAGTAAATGAAGGTTTCCTTGTTTGTAAGCTGTAATGGTTCCGATGAATCTTTTGTCTTTAGCCAGCCCTTTATAAACAGCTTGAGAGAGTAGGCTCCAAGCGCGTAGACCGTGACCGCAATAACAAAAAGGTAAAGCCAGGGAAGAATCAGATAAACGAGTGAATCAAGGGGATAATGAAAAAAGTCTATGAGGGATTGAAAGAAAGCGCCAGGGCTGAAAAATACATAATCACCGGCGGTGTAAAACATGCCGGTGTAAATTGCAATAATTGAAAATGCGAAAAGTACTGATAGAATTCTTCCTGCGCGGATCATCGAAACTCCCGGCTCGTTGATCGGTCAATATCACAACCGAGCCTGATTGCAGATTGATAGATGTTAAAGGCATTTCCAGCCTGTGTCAAAAAAAACGCGGAGAAATGACATGGAGATAAATTATCAGGCTAGTTAATATAACCAAGGCTTTCAAGCATCTCCCGGCGTTCAGGATCGATTTCCGTAATGTCCGGAGGTTCAAATCCCGCTGCCATTACGGTGATGATATCTTCCAGATACTGAACCAGCTCAGGATTTTCTGAAGCCAGGTCATTCTCCTCATGCGGGTCGACGATGACATCATACAGCAGAGAGGTTTCGGACCAGCCAATATCCTTTAACAGCCGGTAACGACCGTTAAAAATGCTGTAAACACCCTGATCGTTTTCAGAATTATAGAAGCCGCAGGCAAGGGCATAGTCGCGGATCCGGTTTTCCTTATTCGATGGGTCCTCGATAAAGGGAAGCAAACTGCCGCCGTCAATTCCTTCAGGTATCGGGATGCCGATAATATCCATTGCGGTTGGAAGGATATCCATATTCTGAACTGTTGCATCGATCCGTGTACCGGCCCCAAGATCGTTTGGAAAAAGAAATATCAGCGGGATATGCAGGCCTATCTCATATGGTTGACCGTGTCCAATAGCGTGATGCTCATTAAGGTTTTCCCCATGATCTGCTGTGATTATTATCAATGAGTTTTGCATTAATCCTTTTTCATCGAGGAGGTCAAACAGTTCCTTTATGTAATCATCGAGTGTTCGGATTTCTGCATCGTATAGATCGCGTGTGTGTTGAATGTCCTGTTCATTGAACTCGATCTCATAGGTATTGTGCTGTTTGAATACTTCTAAAGAGCCATCCACCCGACCATTGTAATCCGGGTCGGCAAATTCCGCGAGGACATCGGGATCGGGAGAATATGGCGTATGCGGGTCGAAGAAATGGACAAACAAAAACAGGGGCTTGTCGGTTCCACTCCAGCTTACCGTTCTCTCTTCGGGTTCCGCATCAAGGAAATCTGCAACCAGGCTGACAACTTCGGAGGCATGTATCTGCGGCTCGGATGTGTCAAGGTAATAATCAAATCCCCCGCTTATGCCATATTTGGATGCAATAGGTTTTGCCGCAGTGATGCCGGCTGTTATGAAACCGGCTTTTTGAAATTCTTCCGGCAGTAAATGGAGATCGTTCGGGACATCCTCCCAGTTCTCCCGCACTTTATTTCGAATCGTGTGTATTCCGGAGAAAAGCGATGCAAACGAAGGGAGCGTAAGAGCCCTTGGCGTATATGCACGGTTGAAGACAACCGACCGTTCAGCCAGTCTGTCCTGAAAGGGAGACGTTTTCCTGTCATATCCCATAAACGAGAGATTATTCGCTGCGAGTGTATCGATAACTATCAGGATGACATTCTGGATATCGCTTCGAAAACCGGTGGTCTTGTCGTTTGTTTCACAACCGCTCGGCAATGTGAGAAGTGCCAGGATGATTATTACTATCGCTCTCTTGTACATGCCTATATTTGAAGCTAAAGGAGTAATTATGTCAAGTGCCGGGATCGCAGATTGTGAATCCCGGATCGGCTGCGAGCTTTTCGAATGTGTGAACCGAAGGATATATGGATTATAAAACTGCACCGTGACAACACAATATCAGCGCCGACGTAACAGAGCCGCGACTGTCAGGGAGCGGACCGTTCAATCAACCCGGTCCCAATCCGAAGATATGGAACTGGTCGCGTTTTTCGCCGGTATCCTCAAGAACGCTGACCACAAGCACCCCGTCGGGACCCGGGCTGAAGTTCCACTGCATTAGGTGACGGGCGCGTGTCAGGCCAAGCTCTCTGATATCAACTGTCCAGCGGACAGTGCCGTTCGGGTTCAGGAGCGAAAAACCGGACGAGTAACCGATCAGTATGCTGTTGTCCTCATAGATAATGACATGCGATTCGCCCTCCTCCATTGGTGACGGGAGATTGATCGACCAGATTACATCGCCGTCCTGATCGATCAGGAGAAGTTTCTGCGAGCTGATGATGTAGTTGCGGTCCGCGTCGACACGTGCGTGGTAAGAAGTGCAGAGCAAATCGCCGTTATGGTTGATTCCGAGCGGGCGATGGATGAACCCGTTGTTACGGCTCCATTTTATCTCGCCCGTTTCGCAGTCGATCGCGGAAAGTCCCCCGGATCTCCCGTAAAACAGAAGCCCGTTTTCCGATATTGACGGGCACGAACCATCCAGGCCGTCCGAAAAATCAACATGCCATTTTTCGGTTCCATCGGGTGCGAGGCGCGCGACAAACGCCTTGTTTCCTTCACAACTGTCCTCGTAGGTGATGAAATCCCCGTCATCGGTAATCAGCGGCAGGCCGGCGGGAAAGATGGTCGAGTAACCCGGATATGGGATTGATTCGGTCAGCTCCCCGTTTTCGAGCGAGAAGATCAGGAACGATTCTTCATTTGTAAAAAGCGAGTAACTCCTGTCGCCGGTTTTGATCGCCAGCCTGTTGCCGGGAAGTCGCCATGTGTTTGAGTCCGAGGCTGTTGTGACGGTCTCGGTTCTCCAGAGGGTGTTCCCGTCATTGTCCATGCATTGGAGGTACGCACCTGTCATGTTCGCGAAATCGTAATAGGTCAGCTCATCGTAGGTTTCCATATGCTCATCGACCAGTTCGCTCAGGTTTTGGCGCTGGGTGCTTATGCGATACCTGCTCGATCCGCAGCAGCATCCGCCATAGCATGATCTGCGAAAGCCTGTGCTTATGGGTCTAGCGGAGTTGTCGAGTTTATCCTGTTCTGCAGTATCATCTGTTTCCCCCGATCCATGCACGGGAAAATCGAAGGTCACAATGCAGACGACCGCATTTTCGAGAACGACCGCCGCTTCCGCCATCGAGACCGTGGCGCCGGACCAGGGTCTCAGAACCCGCTGCCAGGATATGGTCCCGTCGGGATTAAGGCGGATGATCCTGTTGAACTGCTTGTGCGAGTCATAGTCGCTGAACCACGAGCAGCCCTCGCTGTCGACAAACACATTCACGCCCTGCTGGAGTATGCGGGTCCACAGGATCTCAGGTTCGGTTGCTGGTGACGGAAGCCGGACCTGTCCTCTCTGAAACATGTCTACAACGGTCTGGTATCGAACCGCCGGGATAGCCATGTCCTCATCGGTGAGAGGCCGTGCGATCATCCGCCCGACACCCGGAATGCATCCGGGCATATGCGCAAGGAGCGACAGGATAATCAGCATCAGGATTGTTCGAGTTTTCATCTGCACTCACCAGAATATATTTTACTACATATTTTCGGAATTTATTAGTGATTAGGGAAAGTCACCATAATGTCAGGCACCTACAAGCTCGAAGACTCGCTTGTAGGCGACACAGGGAAACATTTTTTTTTCGTAATCGAGAAAAATTCAATACATAACTGAGTTTTTTATTGCTTATTAGTCTCAATCCCGATTCTTTACAACTAATCCAGCAACTTTAAACCAAGCTCTTTTAACTGCTCGTTGCTGACGGGTGATGGTGAGTTGAGCATTATGTCGGTTGCCTTGAGAGTTTTCGGGAACGCCATGCATTCGGCGATATTTTCGGCCCCGAGGAGATGCATAATGATTCGGTCGATTCCCGGCGCGATCCCTCCATGCGGTGGAGTGCCATAGGTCAGTGCTTCGAGGAAGAACCCGAATTTCTCCTGCTTCTCCTCCTCTGATAATCCGAGGATGCGGAAGATTTCCGATTGCTGTTCGGGGTCGTGAATCCTGATCGATCCGCCGCCGATCTCATCGCCGTTCAGCACGATGTCATATGAACGCGACAGCATTCCATAGAGAAGGTCGCCCTCGAGAGGTTTGCCGGCATCGACCCATTCGAGCCATTGATCGGGGTTCGGCTGCGTGAACGGGTGATGCTGCGAGACGATCTTGCCCTCGAACTCGCTGAACTCGAACATCGGAAAATCGGTCACCCAGCAGATTCTGAAAACGCCCGGCTCGATCAGATCGTAAAATTTCGCGAGCGCGTTGCGGAGATATCCAAGGCTCTCAAAGACGATCTTATTTTCACCTGCGACGATCAGAACCGAGTCGTCGTCGGATGCGTTCACTATCTCCTTCACTTTTTGCGCTTCCTCATCTTTGAGGTGTTTTCCCATCGCGCTGCGGATTTTTTCGCCTTCCTCCCACGCGATCCATGCCAGTCCTTTCGCGCCGCCCTTCGCAGCTTCAGTCTGGAAATTCTCGATCTCCTTTCTGGATGGGTGCGCGCCTGCGAGATGTATGCACCGGATCGTCCCGCCTGAATCCAGAATCCCTCTGAAAATCTTGAATTCGGTTTCCCTGTAAGCCTCGCTGATATCGATAATCGGAAGCTCGAAGCGGAGGTCCGGCTTGTCGGTGCCGTATCTCTCCATTGCTTCATGGTATGTCATTCTCGGAAACGGCGCCTGGACTGAGAGATCGGTGACTTCCTCCACCAGTCCGACCAGCATCTCCTCTGTGAGCGAGTAGATATCCTCCTCATCGATGAAGCTCATCTCGACATCGAGCTGTGTGAACTCCGGCGCGCGGTTGGCGCGAAGGTCCTCGTCGCGGAAACATTTCGGAAGCTGGAAATATTTATCGTAGCCGGCGATCATGCAGAGCTGCTTGAATATCTGCGGACTCTGCGGGAGCGCGTAGAATTTTCCGTGGTCGATTCGCGACGGCACAAGATAGTCGCGGCTTCCTTCAGGGGTCGATTTACACAGGATCGGCGTCTCGATCTCAATAAATCCGCGCTCGTGATGGAAATCGCGGATGAATTTAATGATCCGATTGCGCATGATGAACCGTCGCTGCACATCGGGGCGGCGCATTTCGAGGTAGCGGTATTTCCACCGGAACGCAGGCTCCTCACCGCCATCGGCCTCGACAACAAGCGGGGTCGGCTCGGCTTTCGTGAGAATCGTAATCTCCTTCGCCTTGACCTCGATCTCGCCGGTCGGCATGTCGGGATTTTCAAGTCCGGCGGGTCTGCACGCGACTGTTCCACGGACGCGGATAACCCACTCGTTCTTGATCTCGCTTGCGATTTTGTAGGCATCGGGCGAGATCGACTGGTCGCAGGTCACCTGGACGAGTCCCCAGCGGTCGCGCAGGACGAGAAAGATGACTCCGCCCATGTCGCGACGGTGATGCACCCATCCCGACAGGCGCACTTTGTCGCCGGCGTGTGAGCCTCTCAGCTCGCCGCATACATGGGTACGGAAATCCATGTTGATCGGTCCCTTGTTGCCTTCGAATTTTGGATAGTCGGTCATGATCGTACACCTCTGATCGAGTTGTCAGGTGATGGCAATATAGCAGAGTGAATGCACGCGGGCAAACGTTTCGTGAATTGTTAAATTCCTGTCCGGCATCTTTCGTCACCCCACTTGATATATCATAATATTTTACTTATAATTAGTGAAGAAGAAGGGTAGGCTTTTGGGCAAGGCCGATTTAATCAAGTTTTTTTTAAGTTGGTGCAGGAATGGTTGCGAAAAGGACAGAAGTGGTCCCGCAGACCACCCTGACTGAGTAGATCTAACAGGGATCCAAGGAGGCCTGTGGTCAGCGGACATGGGGATTTATCCCGGGACGGGCCGTCGGATGGCGGCCCGTCGGTTCTTTTTAGCAGCTCCGGTATTTCTTTCATGTGATACAATTCATCTCTGATGTTCAGGTTCATTAAACGTGTCGGGTTCCTGTATTTCCTTGAGTTCTGGTTTGTCCGGACACATTTCACGATCTGGCACAGGATCAGGATTATCGGTTCAGAAAATATTCCCCTTTCAGGCGGTGTGATCCTCGCCGCCAATCACGCGAGCCATCACGATTCCCCCTCGATTGGCTGCGCCATTCCGCGACGGGTTCGATATATTGCGGATGAAGCGATGTTTAAAAAGTTTTTCCTGAAGTGGTATCTCCCACGGACAGGCGGGGTGTCGATAACTCGCGGGTCCGGAAAAGGCGGTGAGATGATAAAGGTCGCCTCGGAAGTAATAAACGGCGGAGACCTTCTGATTATTTACCCTGAGGGAACGCGAACTCGCTCCGGCTATCCGGGACCGGCGCGTACGGGAATGATTGTGATTGCCGAAAAAACCGGTGCTCCGATCGTTCCCGCAAGAGCTTCGGGGATATTTGACTGCATGCCGCCAGGCTCGAAGTTTCCAATGCCGGGACCGATTCAGGTTGCGTTTGGAAAACCCATTCGATTTGAGCCGGGTGAGATTGATTTAAACGACCGGAAAAAAATGATCGGGCAGGCCGCTATGGTTATGGAGGCGATCAATTCTCTCCCGGGCTGGCATCCCAAAAGAGCGAAAATGTCTGAGGATGAATGGCGGAAATCGCAGGAATAGTGATACCAATTATATGTTAAATATTGACGTGATGACAATTAAAATATGTCAAATCATGCCTTATATTCATATAATCCCCCTGTAATCCGAGTAATTTCCCTAATTTTAGTAAAAATCAGCAAAAATAATAAATAATTAGGCATTATTACTTGACAATTGGCAATGCTTGTGATATGCTCTGCTCAGATTAGTTGAATTTCTCAGTTTTGAGGGGGTCGAAGTGGTGAATTCCCTGGTTCTGGACTATTACGCGATCGGGCTGCATCCCAAAGGATACGACATATTAATAGAATTGATCGATCTTGAGCTGGGTCTTCAGGATTCCCCGAAAAGCCTCTATATCCTTGGTTTCATACTTGACGGGTGGTCGCAGAGGGAGATCGCGCGATTTATGGGCGTTCATCATCGGACTGTCCAGAATCATCTGAAGAAAGCCCGCAGGATTCTTGGAGAGTATCCTGATATTTAGGACCGCACTGGTAAATTAAATCCTGTTTGATTAAGGGGGACACCTTTTTTTGCCCCGTAAATCAATAATTAATTCAAGGTTTCAGAAGGCAAAAACAAGGTGTCCCCGGATAAACATCGTGCCGGGTCGGGAGCAAAAAACATGAAAAAAGCAGTGCCGAAGCAGTCAAGGCCCCGTGGCAGGGGGGAAATTGTGTGTCGGAGGAGCCAGCTTGAGGAGTGGGAACGTCAGATCGATAATTTCGACCGTTCCGTCCGCCGGAGCAACAGGAGGTTCCGTGAGAGAGTGGTGAGGCTCGATCACCGGTGGGTGGCGTCAATCACATCCGACAAGAGGATTCCATCATGTCGTCTGAATGATCTTGGAGCGGTTAATGAGTCTTTCCCGGCGATGCGTTTGATACCTGGCTGCACCTGATGGAAAGGAGGATGGGAGAATGTGGCTGTACCAGCATAAGCTGATCAAACTTGAGGAGGGATTTGAAAATGCGAGAGCCATTATCGGAAAACTGCAAGAAGATCTGGAGAACGGTTCGGAAGGTGATATGGAATCTGATAGAGCGTTTGATAAAGCAAAAGTCAAATTCAAATTAGACATGGCGGTGGCGCTTATCAGGTTGTTGAAGGAGCAGATGAATTTCTATCTGAAGCTGTGCGAGGACTATGACGCAGTCCGGTTAATTGAGGATCTGATCGATGAGCTTGGCGAGAGAAATGCGTCGCTATGTGAGGAAATATTGTTGGCGATAGACAGCCGATGGGGAACTGATTTTCAGCATTCCAGTCAGAGTTAAAAAAAGCCACCAGTGTAGAGATTAAATATCTTCTCCGGTACCCCATCCTGAAGGACCCACCCTGAAGGGTGGGGTACCGGATTTAAATTTATACTTTAAATAATTGGGATATTTATCAGAATGTGTGAAGAAGACTTTGAATCAAATACCCAACCCGTCTCGATTCCCCTGATCGCGAGGCTTTTAAAACGGCTGAAGAGACGGTCCAGCCTTCCGAACGACTGCGATCCGGTCACGCTCGCGATGTCGTCGGATGGCCTTGCGGTTCCGCTCACTCCGGTGCAGCGGATAATTCTTGATTTGATCGGAATAAGTCGCGGCGACAGGGATTCCATCGATATTTTCTCCGATGAAAAATCGGCTGACATGTTGAAACAGCTTATAGGGCTGGGATTTGAGCCTCAACGCCTGTGGCTTCCACCGGATGCAGAAATCAAATCGGATACATCCGGCCTGAAAATAAAATTCCAGTCACCTATCACGATTCTCCTGTGCGTGGCGGGGAGGAGAAGCGGCAAGACCACGATCGCGAGCATCCTAATGGCATGGCTCGCGCGCAGGATTTTGAAAGACAGGTCATTCCTGGACGGCGTTCCAATCCTTCCCGACTCAACCGTCTCGCTCCTGAATGTCGCATGCGATACCCACCAGGCGAGAATTCTTTTCCAGATGCTCATGAACAATCTCAGCCGTCTGGACTTGATCCCCGATAAATCCCAGCCGTCCGAGAGAGTGAAAATCGACAGGCTCCTGATCGAATCGCTTTCGTCATCGTCGAGATCGGCGCGCGGGCGGACGGCATGCGGTGTGTGTTTCGATGAGTTCGCGCATTTCCAGAGGACGCAGGGACCGTTTGCCGACAAAGCGGTCTGGACCGCGCTTACGCCGTCGCTCGCGACATTCGGCTCAAGAGGACTTGCGGTAATCGTGACATCGCCCGCAGGTCGTAACGGAATTGTGTGGGAACTTTTCCGGCAGCGCGGCGAACGTGCGGGGATGCTTGTGATTCAGGTGCCGACATGGGTGATGAACCCGAACATTTCCCGCGAGCAGCTCGATGAGGAATTCAGACGCGATGAAAATCTCGCGCGACAGGAGTACGGCGCGGAATTTCTCGCTTCACATGGCAGATTTCTGAAGTTGGATGATATCCGGAACTGTGTAAAAATTTCAATGGAACCGAAGCCGGGAGATGTCAGGAGGCATATTCATGTCGATATCGGGCTTCAGCACGACGCGACCGCGATCGCGATGGGATATATCCGGCATCGCGGGGATAGTGATTTTCGGGTTGTGATTGAGCGGGTCGATGTGCTGCAGCCGATTCAGGGCGAGACACTGAATGTCGCGGAGATCGAGGCGAGAATCATCCGGCTTGCGACACATAACGAGGTCGACAGCATCACGTTCGACCAGCACCAGTCGGCGTACCTGATCGATAGGCTGAAGGCTGCCGGATTCAACGCGAGCGTGTTTCCGGCAACAGTAAAAAGCAACAGGGAGACTTTTTCTTTTCTCAGGGATCTGATAGCGACTGGAAAGATCGAGTTACCGGATAATGATCGCCTGATCGATGAACTGGCGGCTCTTGAATGTACGCCTACGCATTACGGATTCAGGATAGAGGCTCCATCGGGGGGAAATGATGACTGCGCGGATGCGGTCGCGGTTTGCGCGTGGTGTCTGTCGCAGGACATGGGAACGTTCTGGGAGGATCTGTTTGATATCGTGGAGAGCGGGTAGATGATTGAACACCATGATTGGGGGACACCTTTTTTTGCCTTGTAATTTGGTGGTTATATCGAGGTGATAGTTAAAGGCAAAAAGAAGGTGTCCCCGTTACCAATCCATAAATACGGTGGCACCTCCAAGCTATAAACACGGTGGCACCTCCAAGCGAGTCTTCGAGCCTGGAGGTGCATAGGCCCGGATTGATCGTTATTGCTATAGCCTCACATTCGTAAAAATGCTAAATTCTCCCTTGTGCAAAAGAGTGAGAAAAAATGCGTTCCCGTGACACGTGTCGGGCTTGATGTGCATCCCTTCCGTGAGCTTGCCGCCGAGGCTGTCGACCGGTTCAGGCATGCGGCGGAAAATCATGGCATCGAGATAGCAGACCTCGACAAATCCCCGCACGACCTCGACAATCCACCGTGCCAGGCGGTTGTGTCAATCGGCGGCGACGGCACACTATTGGCGGCGGTCAGAAGCGCGTACCCGTCCAATATTCCGGTATGGGGTATCAATGTCGGCGACCTTGGCTACCTGACTACATCGACAACCGACGAGATCGAAGCCGGAGTCGGGCATCTCGCCAAAGGTGAATATTTTATCGAGACAAGAACGATGATCGAAGCCGCGGTGAAGGGAAAAACCGGAGGCGAGACTCGTCTTGGCGCGCTGAATGATATCGTCGTGCACCGAAGGGTTCCCGGCGGCGGACTCATGATACTGGATGCGGAGCTGGACGGTCGTTTCCTCGCGACATATGAATGCGACGGGTTGATCATCTCCACGCCGACCGGGTCGACCGGGTACAATATATCCGCGGGCGGCTCCATTCTATCGCCGACCCTGCCCGCTTTTATCATCACCTCAATCTGCGCACATTCGTTCAGCGCGAGAAGCCTTGTTGTCGATGATTCCAGCATTTTGGTGATTCGTCCAATACTCAAGATGCCGGGGGAAGTGGCGTTTGCAACCGCCGACGGTCAGGAAATCGCCGAGCTTGTCGATTGTCCGGTGAGGTCATCGAAAAAAACAACGGATGGCTGCACCATTACAGTCCGTCGCGCTGAGAGACCTGCGGGACTGGTGAGATTCGACGAGGTGTTTTTCTCGGATGTTCTCAGGGATAAACTCAGATGGGCCGAGGGAACTTCTCATAACAGAACTGATAAATAACTGGTGCGCCGCTTTTCCAGGCGGCATTCATTTAATAGATGCCGGCTGGAAAGTGGCTGTTGAACAAGTAAAAAGTGGCTGTTGAATAAGTAATAAGTGGCTGTTGAATAAGTAATAAGATTATCCGGTACCCCACCCTTTAGGGTGGGACATCTTAGATTCCATGCACCTTTCACCCACCCTAAAGGGTGGGATACCGGAATAAAATTATTTTTTCTATAATCTTTGGAAAGCAGGCGAACCGGAAAGTCCGGAATTCAGGATGCTGAAGGAGCTACACATACGGGATTTCAAGCTCCTGAGAGATGTGTCTCTCACGTTTCAGTCCGGGCTTAGCGTGCTGACCGGCGAAACAGGCGCAGGGAAAACGCAATGTCTTGAGGCGTTGACGATTGCGCTTGGCGCTCGTTCCGGAGACGACGCGGTGTCGAAAAAATCAGACAGGGCGATTGTCACCGCTGTTTTCAGTCTTGAGAACCGTCCGGATGTCGCATCGTCGCTTACGAAGGACGGCTGGCTTGACGATGAAGAGACCGAGGTGATTCTCGAACGGTCAATCGAGCGCGGCGGACGGAGTCGCGGACGGTTGAACGGTCGACGTGTGCCGATCGGGACACTTCAGTCCGTGGCGAATCGACTTGTCGACATGCTTGGACAGAACGCGCGCGCCGACATTCTCACCCGCCCGTCGCTGGAAATTCTCGACTCCCTCGGAGATGAATCGCATCGGCAGAGGATAGCGTCGGTCAGACAGAAATTCACGGACTGGCAGGACGCGAAGGCAACGTACGAAAATGAGGAGGCTGAGATCGCCCGCGCGAGGGAGCGTCGGGAGCTGGTTGAATATCAGCATGCCGAGCTTGAGAACGCCGGGCTGAAGGAATCCGAGGATGCGGAATTGACCAGGGAGGCTGAACTCCTCGAAAGTGCGAAGGAGCGGATGGAGGACAGCATAAAAGCCGCGCTGATATTGTCGGGAGATGATGAGAGTGAACGAAAGAGCGCGAGGGATATTCTGCAGGAAGCACTGGATGCTGTTGAGCGTCTCGCGTCGACCGACAGCGGTCTGAAAGGCGAGGCGCTGCGGCTTCGCGAGATGGTGTTTCTTATCGAGGAGCTTGCGGAAACACTGACGCGGTATGCGGACGACATCGTGGATGATCCCGCGCGGCGTAAGTGGGTCGAGGAGAGACTTGGGGAGCTTCACAAACTTAAACGCAAGTATAAAGCCGATGAGGCGGGGCTTGTTAAACTTCGCGACAGACTTGCGGAGGAGCTTGAACTGGTAACTGGCGCGTCGGACAGGCTGAGGGAACTTGCCGAAACGCGGGACAGTGCGCGAAGTAAATATCTCAAAGAGGCGAAATCGTTTTCCAGAATGCGGACGAAACTTGCGAAACGGATCGCGAAGGAAGTTAAATCCCATCTTGCCGATCTCGATCTTCCCAACGCGACCTTCGCAGCCGAATTGAATTCGTATCCCGATGATGAGGACAGATACCGAGCGGACGGCATCGACCGGGTCGAGCTTCTTATCGCGACAAATCCCGCCCAGGATCCCGCGCCAATCAGGAAGGTGGCGTCCGGCGGCGAATTGTCAAGGCTCCTGATCGCCCTGAAAACGGTGCTGGCGAAACGCGACAGGGTTCCGGTGCTTGTATTCGATGAAGCGGAGGCGGGGATCGGCGGCGAGACAGCGTTCAGGGTCGGGGAAAAACTTGCCGAATTAAGCAAATCCCATCAACTGATTCTCGTGAGCCATCTGCCACAGATAGCAAGCCAGGGTGACGATCACTGGGTGATCGAAAAAACAACGAGCAAATCCGATACTCATGCAAAAGCCCGCAATGTGACGGGAGATGACAGGGTTGAGGAAATCAGCCGTATGCTCGGCGCACGTGGAGATAAAAAGGCACTTGAGAAGCTCGCAAGAAGTTTTCTGAAAAGCCCGTAGCGCCGGCTTCCCGGTGTTGTTGAAAAATTCTGGAATTCCAGAGTCTCAGATTTTTAACATCAATCAGCTAATATTTCTGCACTAAAATATTTAGTAACTAAAACCCATC
>CBDUUJ010000019.1:0-14217 GCA_965370205.1 uncultured bacterium | reverse complement strand
GTACACATGACCGCGATAACAAGGTTCAGCGTGTAAAGATTATCGCGTTTAATGTATGCCGCAAACCAGGAGAGGAAAATGTAGGCGATAGCGAGACCCTCAATGATCCAGAGTCGCACTTCCGGACGGTCGGCGCCGAGCTGGTATTGAAATACAAGGAAGAACAGGAAGAAATTAACTGCGTTCATCCACATGCTGAGCGAATCCTGCTTCCCGTCCTTCGGCTTGAACATAAATACCGCGGTTGTGAAGGTGACCCAGTAAATGATCAGCATCGTCAGGCCCGACCAGTACTCAGCCGCCGGAACTCCCGCTTCGGAGCCGATCACGAGCGGCCACAGCCAGATGAAATGCGTGATGTAACATCCCGCAATAGAGAAAAGCGCGAGCCAGTACCATTGCCTTTTATACAGGATAAACAGCATGGACACCGCGAGCACTGTCGTGGCGATCAGGCTGAAGAATTTATCACCTGTCATGTTGACCGACATCGAGATTGTAATGAACGCGATGAAATAGGTGAGAGTTGTAAGTGTCTGAGATCGGTATCTGAACGAGTGGATGATCATTCCGCCTGCGATTGCCGCCAGGAAAAGTATTCCGATTGCAGGATTGGTTATCACCCGCGCTTCGGGAAGATAATGGATCAGGAATGTGGTCAGATAAAATCCCGACCATCCGCCTGCGATAAGCGATTTCCCGAATACCCTGAATCTCTCTTTCTTTTCGTAGAACAGACCGGCTCCGAACATGATCGCGAATACCGCGTAGACTGAAATGATCTTTCCGATAATCCCGTATTCCATGCTCAGGAAATAGCCGAGTCCGAGCACGACGATAATCACTCCGATCCATGTACCCCAGATCGGGGCGTAGGTTTCCACAAGCTCGCCCCAGTCGACTTTTTTTCTGGGCTTGCGCGGAGGTTTGGGTGGCGGTTCGGGTTCCCGGGCTTCAGGAATTGATGGTGTCGGAGGTTCCGGAGGCGGAGGTTGTGCAGGGGTAGGAGCGGGAGTGACCGGCTGCGGTGGTGCGGTCGGGACAGGTTCCTTTATCGTCTCATCGCGCCCAGGTTTCCCTTCCTCATCGCTGAATAAAGTACCGATTATCCCTCGTTTTCGTTCCTTTGTTTCATCAGTATCGGCAGCGGGTTTCCCAAATATGAAATACGCCTCGATATCCCGCACGAATCCCGGCCAGGTCTGAAGCCAGACCGTTACAGTCCATTTGAATTCATCGTATGTGTCCCGCATGACGATAAGCGCCACGGGTTCGTATCTCAGCGCAACCAGCGCCGGGACAGGCGGCTTGTTCGGATCATCGGCAACGCGGCTTCCAATCCGCACATGGAGTCCGGCATTCTCAGCGGACCGTCTGTAGAATCCAAGAACCTGCACGGGTGAATCCCCCGTCCGGAACTCGATCCTGACCGACTTGCCGAGTTTGCCGCCGCCTGTGAATATCTTTACATCAACAGCGTTTGGGTATGGCTGGTAACCGATATCGCTTGTGTCTCTCTGCTCATATTGATCAACGGGAGGTGGTTGAACGGGGGCTCTCTGAGTGGGGAATACTCCGATCTTTTTTCGTCTGCTTTGTTCATTGGCGGTTATTATCATCAGAATGAGAAAGACCGCCGATGTCAGAAGATTATTATCGTAATAAGAAAATAATGCGCTGACTATAAGCGCAGCGACAGCTCCGGTACGCATTCCATGCCTTTCGTCATTTTTCCAGTAACCGAACCATACATACCACCACAGCACCATCTGACTCAGCATGACGAACGAAGTGATTTTGTTTAAATCACCTACCGGTCCAAAATTGAATTCGAAGATATCCAATACCTCATAACTATCCAGCACGGGAACTATAATTACTACCAGAAATAACAACCATAAAATTAATTTGAACCAGTTATGGGATCGGAAATGATAAACAGTTACGCCAACTATATATGGAGTCACCCATATCGGCACTCCAATGGTAAAACATAAATACAGGAAATAGAAAAAAATGATAAACAATGTCCCTATCATCTATTCCAACCTCCATCCATGTATCGTTAAATCATATCACAGTTAATAAATTTTAAAATGTATTTCCCCCGTGCAAAGCGACTATCTGCGACTACATTTTACTTCCTGTTGCTTATAGTACTACACCGGCAGCATTTTGTCAAGTAATAAAAAGCCGGAAAAGAATCACATCGCCACTTGACAAATAAAACTGAATGGCGTATAAATATGAACGTGTTCAAAATTAAAGAGCGCTCAAGATTGGAGACCATTCATGGCGGGAATCCGCGAAAAGAAAAAAGCCAGAACAAGAGACGAAATCTTCCAGGTCGCGATTGATCTCTTTTCAGATAAGGGATACACGCAGACCACTATCGAGGAGATCGCCGAGAAAGCCGAGGTCGGAGTCGGGACCGTATACAACTACTACGGCTCAAAGATGGGACTTCTCACGGAGATATCCGCCAGAGTGACCAGCGATGCGCTTGAAAAAGGCGCGGTAATTCTCGAAAGAACCGATGTAGCTCCAGAGGAAATAATCTCCGACCTTCTCTGGATTTACATGAGCCAGATATTTTATTTCAATCCCGATCTTGTGCGGCAGCTCATGGCCGCGGCGTTTCTTGAGCCTGAATCAATCGGAGTGGCTTTTGCAAAGGATGATTATCGTTTAATGGAGCAGCTTGGTGAGTTATTAAAATCTTTGCAGGAAAGAGGAATGATTGACAGGGATCTTCCACTCGAAAAGTCGGTACTTGTTCTATACAGCTCAATAACGCTGCTGGTTATGGCGTACATTCAGAAAGAGAAAAAAAAAGACGAAATCAGGGAAACACTTCGCGATTTCGTCAATCTAATCTTCCGAAGTTGGAAACCATAGAAGAGGAAAATCATGCCCAGAATCATTTACACATTACTGATAACACTCTCACTCCTTCTCACAGGCATTTCCAGTATCGCTCAGGAGATCGAATCGTCTGAACCTGTCGGTACCGAAGGTCTGGGTGAAGGCCTCACCGCGAAAGAGATGATCAACTACTACATGGATATCAATCGCGGACTTTCATCCTACGGCATAATGGAAATGCAGGTAGTCACGCCCGACTGGGACCGGACTATCGAGATGGAATGGTGGGAGAAGGGAGAGGACAGGTTTCTTATCATGGTGCTCAGTCCGGCACGCGACCTGGGCAACGGCACGCTGAAAATCGATAACAACCTCTGGAATTACATCTACGCTTTCGATGAGACGATCCATATCCCTCCAGCGATGATGATGCAGTCGTGGATGGGTAGCGATTTCACAAACGATGATGTCGTGCGGGAGTCGAGCATTGTCAATGATTATGACCATGAGCTGGAATCTATCGAGGAGAAGGAAGGCGAGCGTTGTTATTCAATCTATTTTTCAACCGACCCGTCCACGCCCGTTCCCTGGCTGACAATGCGGATGTGGTTGCGAGTCGAGGATCTCCTTCCGGTGCGGCAGGAATATTACGATGACGACGGCGAACTCGCGCGTTACATGGTCTTTTCGGATTTTAATTTCATGTACGACCGCGTGATTCCATGCACGATGCGAATGATTTCACTGGACGAGGAAGGCCATTACACCGAGATGAGATACTCGGAGGTCAAGTTCGACATTGACATCCCGGACGACACTTTCACTTTACAAAATCTTGAGAACCCGGATGTGTGAGACTGATGAACACTTTAATATTTCGAATAGCATGGAGAAACATCTGGCGGAACACCCGCCGCACGATGATCACGCTTGTCACGATGGTTATCACAGTCGGATTGATGGTCTGGATGATTACGTTCGGCGACGGTGTCCATGAACAGATGATCAGAAGCGCTCTGAACCTGGGTCTCGGTTCGATCCAGATTCACGCGATGGACTACCAGGATGACAGGGCTGTCGAGAAAACCATTCTCGATCCGGAGCCGGTCCTCGAAATAGCGCGCGAAACTCCGGGAGTTGAGGGCGCAAGTGTTCGCCTGAACGCATTCGGCCTGATCAGCCACGGGAACGCGTCGCAGGGATCAATGGTAATCGGCGTGGACCCTGTCGGCGAGACAACGATCTCCATCATGGATGAAAAAATCATTGATGGAGAATGGCTGCCGGAGACAATCGAGAACGAAAGAAGACTCCCGATAGTAATAGGCTCGGGAATGGCAAAGAAGCTGGGTGTGGAACTCGGTGACCGTCTCTTCCTGACAATACAGGGATTCACCGGGGATGTCGGCTATACGGTCTATTTCGTGCATGGAATATTCAAAACCGGCATGGGCGAACTTGATAAATCGGTGGGCTATGTTCCGATTAACACGCTGCGGGATGTCATGGCGGTCGATGTTCCCATGTTTCAAAACGCCGTTCATGAAGTCACAGTGCTCCTGGAAAAACGAGTGGATATCAATTCCTCTGTTGATTTCATAAGTGGAAGAATCAATGCGGAAAATCTGGCCGCAGGAAACTCACGCGGGCTTGAGGTTCTTAGCTGGGAGGAGATCCAGCCCGGATTGAGAACTTTCATCGATCTGGATGACATGGGAATTTACATAATGATGGCGCTGCTGTTTATTGTTGTTGCCGCGGGAATTATGAACACATTCCTGATGGCGGTATTCGAGCGCATACGGGAATTCGGATTATTGATGAGCCTTGGCACGCGTCCGTCCGCGATATTCAGACTGGTGATGGTGGAATCGTTCCTTGTGGGAGTTATCGGAGCGCTGGCGGGTCTGGCTGTAGGCCTGATCGGTTTCTGGGTCAATTCCTATTACCCCATCAGCTATGAGTCATACGGCGAAATGAGCGACGTTATGTCAATGGACTGGTCTATCAAATTCTATCCGACGCTCATATGGAAAAACGTGCTGAAGGCTGTCGGCGGGATTATCATTGTCACACTTCTCGCCGCGCTGTGGCCTGCGATCAAGGCCTCTTTCCTGAAACCAGTGGAGGCTTTGAGACATGTGTAATATGCATATTCCCATATTGGCTTTGTATAAGAGGAAAGAAAATATATCCGGTACCCCACCCTTTAGGGTGGGTTATTTAGGGTGGGTGAAAGGCGCATGAAATCCGGAGCGACCCACCCTAAAGGGTGGGGTACCGGATACGATTCTTTTTAATAGTCCTGTACGTAACATCAGGCAGGTGTAAAAACTATGACACTTATCGAACTGAAACAGGTCTGGAAAACATACAAAACCGGAAAAATCGAATACGACGCTCTCCGTGGAGTCGATTTCAAACTCGAGAAGGGCGAATTCACCGCGCTTGTAGGGCCGTCCGGAAGCGGCAAGACCACAATGCTCAACATAATCGGCGGACTCGACTGCGCCACAAAGGGAACCGTGCTGTTCGAGGATGAGGATGTCACGAAATGGTCCGCGACAAAACTCTCGGTTCTCAGGCTTGAAAAAATCGGATTTATATTCCAGTCATACAACCTTATTCCGGTCCTTACCGCGCGAGAGAATATCGAACTTGCGCTGATATTGAGACATTGGCATGCTGATGAAGCGCGAAAACGTGCTGAGGAACTTCTCGATGCGGTCGAGATTGCCGACATGGCGGATAAGCGTCCCGATGAGATGTCCGGCGGTCAGCAGCAGCGAATTGCTGTTGCGCGAGCGATCGCCGACCGTCCCGCGCTCGTCCTCGCCGATGAGCCGACCGCTAATCTCGACAGTAAAACAGGCAACGCTCTTTTAACTATCATGGAAAAACTCAACCGCGATGAAGGCGTCACTTTCCTGTTCTCAACGCACGATCCGAGAGTTGTCGAGCGCGCGCGAAGGATCGCGACTATCGAGGACGGCATAGTCGTAAAGGATGAAACAGTCGCCCACGTGTAACATGCACATTCCTGTGCATGATAAAAAACTAAAGGAAATAAATGTATCGGACGAGTGAAATTCTCACTGCTCTTTTTATTCTCGGCCTGATCCTGCCATCGCAGGTCCTTGCTGACTGGCGCGACGATCTCCCCGACGATCTTCGCCTGAACGGCCGGTATTTTTTCGCAGGCGGCTATTCGTTCGACCGTCCATACATCGATGAAAGTCCCTTCGGTGAAATCAACTTCCGACTTAATGGGCGCTATAAAATCAATCCCCTATGGCGACTCGAATTCGCGTGGCAGACCGACGGCACATATTTACAAAACATCGGAAGAATTCCGGCATCAGATTCAAACGGACTTGTCAATCTCGACTGGTCAATTGATAAAAAATTAAACTGGAGAGCGGGCCATAAACTCGACCGGCTGAACCTGAATTATCGCGGTGATGATTTCACGCTCGATATCGGTCGACAGAGGATCGCATGGGGCACAACAATGACGATGAGCTTCATGGATATGTTCCACTCGATCCGTCCCGGAGATCCGTTCGTCCCGGAGCAGCCCGGCACCGACGCTGTGAGAATGCAGATCGCAACCGGCATGGTGTCCGGCTGGGATATTCTCTATGCGTGGTTCGATGATAACGGCGCTGAGGCGTTTGCGGTGAAATATCACGATGTAAATGGCGATTTCGAATCGGCGATTTCCGCCGGACGATTGAGAGGTGAAAATTTCGCGGCGTTTGAAACAAGCGGGGATATAAACGATGTCGGAGTCAGAATTGAGGCGGCATTGCGGGATACAGAGGACGGCGACCGGTATCAGGTCGCAGTTGAATCCGACTATGCACCGAATTCTCACACATATCTGTCTGGAGAAATTCTCTATAACGGTCCGGGCGCGACCGATCCGATGAAATACGATCCTGATATCCTGGAACGCGGGATGCTGTTTCCGGCGCGATGGTATGCGGGAATCAACTGCATGTATAATCCCGGCGGACTGAGCACACTCGGAATTTTCGGACTAATGAATCTTACGGACGATTCATGGTTTGCCGATATCTCAATCCAGCACTCTTTATCAAATTCGTCCGACCTCCGTATCGGCTTCCAGCACTACGAGGGTAAAATGTTGACCGAGTACGGAGCCATGCCGGATATGCTTTATGTGATAATGACAGAATATTTCTGACTAAGACCAATCCTGTTAATTGACGCTCGTTTGATTGAGGGGACACTTTTTTTTGCCCCGAAGATCCCTGATTAATTCATCGTTGTAGAAGGCAAAAACAAAATGTCCCCGGAGAAGATAAATAATCATGAAAGACAAATAATCATGAAAGATAATTAATCAGGAAAGATAATTAATCAGGAAAGATAAATAATCGGGGACACCTTGTTTTTGCCTGCTGTAATCCTGAATTAATCAGAAATCTGCAAGGCAAAAAAAGGTGTCCCCCATATTATTTTCAACCCTTGCCGGTTTTGCCGGTGAATTTGAACTTGCGGATCAGCACGCCGGGAATGTCATAGCTGCCGATCGCGCTCCACCATGCCGCGTGCGGATGAATCTCCTTCTCGACCGCCGCAATCCGATCCCACGCCTCAAGCATACTGTCGGTAAACCTGAGATTCTTGATCGCGTGTTTGATCTCTCCGTTCTCGATCAGCCACGCGCCGTCGCGGGTCATGCCGGTCATCACGGCGTTGCGGGTGTCCAGAAGTCCATTCACATAATGGAATCGTGTTACTTGTATGCCGCGATCCAGCATCCCGACCATCTCGTCGAGAGTATTATCTCCCGGCAGCATTCGGATATTTAACGGCAGCGAATCCGACGGCATACTGCCCGGACCGAATCCATGCCCGGTCGATTCCTTCCCTTCCTTTGCGGCTGAGAATCGACTGTGCGCGACAGCGTTCGCGACACCATGATCGATAAGCGTCAGCGATTGTCTGGGAACTCCTTCCAGATCAAACGGCAACCCGGTCAGTGTACTGCCATAAGCATCATCGATCATTGTTATATGCTCGCCGGTGATTTTTTCACCCAATCGTCCAGAGAACGGGCTTATACCGTCCTGAACCGACTTCGCGCTCAACGCGATGTAATTGAACCATTCAACCAGTTCGGTGAACGCGGCGGCTTCAAGGACCACGTCATACTCGCCGACATCGATCTCGACAGGATCGTGCGCGAGTACGGCTTTTCTGCAGGCACGGTCATAAGTCGCCTGGAAATCGGCTGCCGACACATCGCGACCTGTCAGGGCTGCGTAACCGCTTGGAGGATCGTCGCCCTCACCGTCCATCGCGACGAAATTGCATCCATACGACGTGAGCGGCTGGTATGCCCGTACGCCGTTGGAGTTCGCGATGGCGATTTCCCCGGACGTGTTCTCCACCGCGCCCGCGAGAGTGAGACCGTCATCGCCGCCGCGTGCGATCGCGTCCGCCGCGACCTTCGCCCTTTCGGCTGGACCCCATCCGGCGGTCGATTCCACGAATGTGTCGGTCGTTTTGAACTCGGCTTTCGGCGCGGGTCCGGGGAAACCTTCGAGAGGCTCCGACATTTTCATGATTTCAATCGCGTTCATGAGGCAGTCGAACAGACCGGTCGGGGTGATCAGATTGGTTGATGCTACTCCGATCCTGTCTCCCCTCGACACGCGAATGCTGACATCGGTGCTCTCGGTGCTCACATTCTGATGAATGGTCGAGTTTGCGAGCCGTGTCAGTCCGTGAGCGGTATGGAAGAATGTGATTTCGCACGCCGCGTCATCGCATTTTTTGATGATATCGTCCGCCAGTGAATAAAAAGTTTCTTTTCCGATCAATCCGGTCATGACGCACCTCCCACCGACACCTGTCGGAATCTTGTCGGTGACGCTCCATGGGCGACATGCGCCGACTGCATCGGCTCGCCCTTGCCGCATGACGGGATTCCCCAGATATGCCAGTATTTCTCATTGCAGATCGCATCGCACGAATTCCAGAATTCAGTCGTGATCCCGGTATACGCCGGATTCTTGATCGGGATCGCGAGCTTGCCGCCCTGAATCTCCCATCCGATCTCGCATCCGAATTTGAAATTCACGCGACGGTCGTCGATCGACCATGATTTATTTGTCTGCATGAAAATCGCGCCGTCCGAGTCCGCGATGAGATCGTCAAGTTCCCACTCGCCCGGTTCAAGACTGTGATTGATCATCCTGATAAGGGGCAGGCTGGCCCAGCCGTCCGCGCGCATCGCGCCGTTCGCCGGATGCCCGGTCAGCGCCTGGCATTCGCGGCTGGAAAGATAGCCGACGAAGAGTCCGTTCTTGACAAGATCGGTTCTGCAGGATTTCACGCCTTCATCGTCGTAGCCGAATGTTCCAAGTCCGCCGGGCGATATGCTGTCGGCGTAGATCGTGACAATATCCGAGCCGTATTTCATTTTTCCGACCAGCTCAGGCTGCATGAATGATCCGCCCGCAAGGCTGATCTCGGTTCCGAGCACCCTGTCAAGCTCGGTCGGATGCCCGTTGGATTCATGGATCTGGAGCGCCATCTGGTCGCCGTGGATGATGATGTCCCGCTTGCCGACCGGACACTCCTGCGCGGTAAGAAGCATGACCGCTTCATCCCGAATACGCTCGGCGTTTTCGAGAAGCTTCATGTCCTCGACCTGCTCCCAGCCGCGAGTGGCCCAGTCGCCACGGAAACTGTTCGGGTAGGTCCGTCGCTGGACCTCGTCGCCATCCCGCGCCGTTACCTCATATCCCGCGCCGGTCTCGACAAGATGCTGCGTGATATCCGCGCCCTCGGTCGAGACGAACCGCTTATTGATATGCAGCGCGCCGCATGACGCTTCGGTGGCGATGACTTTTTCGTGATCGCCGATGATGTCCGCTACTTTGCTTAGAAGCTGGATTTTCTGATCGAGCGGCACCGAGAACGGGTCCTTCTCAATTGGCGTCTCGTAGGTGTCCTGGTAGATTTCGATATCGCCCAGTTTCACATCTTCGCGCTTTGTAGTCGCGCTTGCCTTCGCGATTTCAAACGCGGTTTCCGCGGTCGCGACGACGTCGGCTTCCTCGGTCGACGCGATCCCGGCGAATCCCCACGCGCCGTCCACGATCACGCGCACACCGATACCCGCGTCAACCGTTCGGCTGACAGATTCAACTTTTCCGTTTCGGAGTATGACATCCTCGCGCTTCGTGTCGACAGATCGCGCGTCGGCATAGTCACAACCCAGTTGCTTAAGGCGGTCGATTGCCGCCGGAAGGAATTCCATATACATCTCCTCCCTCCGAGTCTCCGGAGTTGTCTCTATTATATATAAAAAGCGGAAGTAAATTCTAGCAGAATAGTTGAAATTGTCAACTAAAATCTATTAATAACCTCGGACACTCAATAAATCATTAAACTTTCTTGATGATATGTTGGAAAAGAAATTTTTATTCGCTATAATACTCATCAGTGGAAGATTCCACAACTCAGAAAAGGATGAAAGTGCCCATGGAGAAGAAAGACCAGACACAAAAACTATTTTCGCAATATCTTGAGGACCCTTTTGGCGTAAGGTCTGTTACATTAGGTGGAGACACACCCTCACTTCAATCAGAAGTGGATATCATTAATCGGAGAAATAACAATGGAGGAGCAGCTTGCCAGCAAGGCAATACTGATGAGGACCACGGAGACGAAACTTAAACAACGCCTAGAGCCTTTGTCTGATTTAGGAGGCAGGACAGATTATGAGCGGGATTACACCGCAATTTTATATTCACATGCTTTTAGGAGATTAAGACACAAAACCCAAGTCTTTCATTTCCCTGTCAATGATCATATCTGCACGAGATTAGATCATTCTCTATATGTAGCATCCACCTCTTCAATAATCTGCCGCAACTTAAATGAAAAAGGTATCTCCTGCGATCCAATCTTAGCAAGAGCAATTGGGCTGGGGCATGATTTGGGACATACTCCTTTTGGTCATGCAGGAGAAAAGGTTCTGAATTCGTTGGCGAAACAGATAGGCGGATTTAAGCATGAAAAGCATGGCCTAAGAATTGTTGATAAAATCGAAAAGCCACGAACTGTAAAACCAATCATAGGTTTGAATTTGACCTTGGCTGTTCGCGATGGTATCGCGAATCACAACGGCGAAAGTAAAAATAATTCCATAACCATATCGGAAATCCCGCAATTTTCTGAGGTTGGGAAAAGCGAATCTACTCCTTGTACGATCGAAGGTTGTGTTGTCAGGCTTGTTGATAAAGTATCATACTTAGGGCGAGATATTGAGGATGCAATAGTTACAGAATATATTCAGGAAAACAATTTACCTGCAAGAATTAGAACCCAGATAGGAGCTAAGGATGGAGAAATTGTTGATTACTTCGTAAGAGATATTATTCAAAACTCTACTGACGAAAACATTTGCCTTTCCGAAGAAGCTTCTTCTATTATGAAAGAGATGATCGCATTCAATTATAAGTATATTTATAAAACGGAAAGGATTACAAATTATACACAACGCCTATCGTCAATGCTTGAAATCCTCTTTGGTCAATTGCTCCAGTATGTCAACGATTATCAAGATAATATCACCATGTATAACAATGATGGTTTATTTACTCTCGTTACTTTAGGTGATTTCATTAATAACCGGAGAGTTCTATATTTTGATGAGGAAAAATTGACAGATGCTGGACAATGTCATGAGAGAATTGTTATTGATTTCATCTCTACACTTACAGACAGGTATGTTTTCGATGCTTTTAGTGAATTGTTCCTTCCAAGACCATTTTAACAAATGAAAATATTTAGCTTTTACTATAATCAAACGACTATGCTGAGATTATTATTTCCAGTACTTTCAATATTTCATTACCATCAAGAATATAATCTGCGGCATTTTTCACTTCATCCATATTCGGATCGATCGCGATAGATATCCCGCACTTTCTGAATCCCGGCACGTCCCCCCATCCGTCACCGATAAACACCCGTTCTTCAATCGATATTCCTTCTTTTTCCGCGATCCGCTCGACCCAGTCGCCCTTGTCCATTCCATCGACATTGTCGGTGACATTAATCTCGATCTCACCCGTGCATAGTCCGTTCTCATCGAAAATTACTTCGTTCGCCTGGTAATAGTCCCACTCGACACCATCGCGTTCACGCCAGACATCGCGCCAGATCGACAGTCCCGCCGACAGCACCGCGAGTTTTATCCCCGCATTTTTCAAAGTCTGTATCAGTTGCAGCGCGCCGGGACGAGGCTCGATAGTCCGTATTCTCTCAAGGAATTTCTCCCTCGGAACGCCACTCATCAATTTAACTGTCTGATGGCAGTATTCATCGTATGGCGTCCGTTCGCTCAATAGAATTTTCTGAAGGCGGCACGCGTCAGGTTCCCATGTTCCGAAATGCCGGTGGAAATATTCCCAGCATGAGCGGCACGGGTTGAGAGTTCCGTCGTTGTCGAAAAAAATCATTCTGCAGGGGGAGTTAAAATCTGTCACGGTTTTTTTCAGAAATAAGGTTTATTTAATTAAACGGATCGAGAAATGTCGGATTTCTCGTGTTGTAGTCGCTGGGCAGCGACATATGATTTTTTACCATCAAAACACCCTCGATACCCTCCACGATTTCAACCACCCGGTCGATCTCCTCGCGGGTATACAACTCGCCCGATATTGTCACCATACCATCCTTTACATTAACAGTCAGCTTGTCGTGCTGGACGTTCCGATCATTCCTCAACTCCTCCTTGATCGTCATCTGGAGCTGTGTATCCTTCGCGACCCCGCATCCAGCCGCAGAAATCAGGATTCCAACAATTACCATAACCAGCACAATCGACCGTAATCTCCATGCATTTCTTTCGTTCATGCAAATCACCTTTTGAAAGCCTGTTATGAAATTATACCACTCCATCAGATTATCAGCATGGCGTCGCCGAACGAATAAAATCTGAAACGCTCGCTCACCGCGAATTCATACGCTTCCAGAGTGCTCTCCACACCGTAGAATGCCCCTACAAGCGCGAGAAGGCTCGTCCGTGGCAGATGGAAATTGGTAAGCAGGATATCGACAGCCCTGAACCGGTATCCCGGCGTGATGAAAAGTCCGGTGGGACCATCGAACGCATGGAGAATTCCATCGTTGTCGCATGCGGTCTCAAGAAGACGTGTCATCGTTGTCCCGACCGCGACAATCCTTCCGCCCGCCTTACGAATCCCGTTTATCCGATCCGCGGCATCGGCTGAGAGAGTTCCCGATTCCTCGTGAAGATTATGATCCTCGATTTCCTCCGCGCGAATCGGGCTGAACGTTCCCCATCCAACCCTGAGATGCGCCTCCACACGATGAATTTCAGTCTCATCCATGCGTTTAAGAATTTCCGGCGTGAAATGCAGGCTCGCGGTCGGTGCTGCAACAGAACCGGAAATCTTCGCGAACACGGTCTGGTATTTTTCCGTGTCTCCTGTGTATTCCTTTATATACGGCGGAAGCGGGACATTGCCGATGCGCTCGATCTCCACCTCGGGATCGGGAGCACCGTAAAGTTCGACCAGGTCCTCCCCGATCTCCGGATCGTCCCGCCCTGATTCAACGATTTTCGCTTTCAGTTTGCTTTCAGGGAACAGGATCACGTCGCCGGTTGTCAATCTGCGACGTCTTTTAAGAAGCGCCTTGAACCGGGGGTTACCGTCCGGCGATTCATCCGGCATTTTTTCAAGCAGAAAAACCTCGATACGCGCGCCGGTCGGATATTTATAACCGAAAAGCCTCGCGCGCATGACTCTCGCGGAGTTAGTGACAATCGCATCGCCGGGATTGAGCAGATCGGGAAGGTCGCGGAAGTGTCGGATTTCGAGTGAACCGCTTTCCCGATTGCATACAAGAAGACGGGACGAATCACGCGGATCGGCGGGAGCCTGCGCGATCAGTTCTTCGGGAAGTTCATAATCAAGTGTATCGGTACGCATGAATTGGTGTTTTTTTTTGAAAAAATAAATTTCAGGGTGGCACCCTCAAGCAGATTGATCGAACGAAGTGAGGGCAATCTGTTTGTGGGTGTATCCCTGAACAGGAGTATGTCAATATCAGCACCCACAAGCATTACACTCGGCTGACGCCTCGTATAATGCTTGAAGGTGCCACCGAGTTATCCTCTTACTTTTTCCGAAACCTTTTCGTCAGGCTCGGTTCTTGCGCGCCTGAGAGTAAAGCTGATTGCCCAGTAGATCGCTCCGATGAGAAAGATTCTTATGGCCGCGTGGAAAATGTTTAAAATCCCGAGCGTGAATTTCGCGCTTCCCTGTTCTTCCGTGA
>CBDUUJ010000018.1:0-14762 GCA_965370205.1 uncultured bacterium | reverse complement strand
AGTTTACTCGAGTTCGCGATGCTGTCGAGTTTCTGGACCTGTTTATGGTTATCCGCCGGGGGTTTTTCGAGGAGGATATGCTTTCCCGATTCCAGCGCCCATTGAGCCTGTTTGAAATGCTCTGACGGCATGCTTGCGATGACGACAAGATCAAGCTCAGGCTCCGTGAGAAATTTTTTCAGGCTGGTTCCATGCCACTCCAGATCGAACGCCTTCGCGACCCTTTCCGCGTTCTCCGCCCGATTCGCGAGGATGGCGACCGGATCGAAATCCAGATGCGCATAGAACGCCGGGAGATGCGCCTTCTCTCCAAATCCCGTGCCAATGATCCCAACTCTGATTTTTGAATTCGACATAGCGGGGTAATTATAGCAGACCCATAACCGCAAGCGCATTGCGTCTCAGCCGCTCATGTCCCGCGCGCCTCAGCGATGTGCCTGTGGTCAGCCTGTTGTACTCATCCTCATCCATCCGGCTTAACAGTTGCAGGTCGGGAATCAGTAGCCCTTCGCGCGGGTTAAAATCCCTGTTCGATGCGGGTTTGGCGAATCGATTCCACGGGCAGACATCCTGGCATGTATCGCATCCGAAGATCCATCCGCTCAATTTATCCCTGTAACGGACAGGAATCTGACCGTCATGTTCGATGGTCAGATAGCTGAGGCAGGCTCGGGCATCAAGCTCTCCCGGAGCGGCAAATGCACTGGTTGGACAGGCATCAAGACACCTGGTACAGGTTCCGCAGTGATTGGGGGAAGGTTTATCGGGTTCGAGTTCCAGTGTTGTCAGAAGCGCTCCGAGAAAAACCCACGAGCCGAATTTCCGGGTGATCAGCATGGAATTCTTACCGATCCAGCCGATCCCGGCACGCTCCGCCCAGACCTTGTCGCGGAACGGCGCGGTGTCGACGGCAATCCTGAATTCCGCGTCATCAATGCCCGCACCGCGAGCAAGTTCCCGGATTTCTTCCGTAAGATTTCCAAGGATTTTACCCAGAACCTTATGATAGTTCCTGCCCCAGGCATAGCGTGAAATTCTGGGAAAGTTGGAGAAGCGAAGATGAAGCTGGGGCGTATAATAATTAACTGCGATTACAATGATCGACCGGCAGCCCGGAAGCAGTACGCCGGGATCGTTACGGACGTCCAGGTTATCCGCCATCCAGGACATCGTCCCGTTATAGCGAAGGCGAAGCCATTTCTGCAGATCCTCAGCTTCACTGGTAAGTCTTTCGGGTTTCGCAACGCCGACCAGGTCCGCACCAAGCTCATGAGCGCGAGCTTTTATTTCATCGGTCCTTAAAACTGAATGTTCCCTCCTCTCCTGCCTGCGGAATTTTCCTGTTCCAGATCCTTCAATCGCGCCTATGCCAAATCGTAAATTTTCTGCACGAGCATCTCTATTCCGGGTTGGATTTCCTTTATGGACTGACCAAGCATGTAGGCCGGGGTAGTGACAATTTTATGCTCCTCGTCCACAACGCATTCATCCACCGGACAATCCACATGAACCTGCTCCATCTCATTGATTTTCTGCGCGGTGTCCTGATCGTTGCCGATCGTCACCTTCACGCCGGTAACATCGATATCCCTCAGTGCGGCGGCGAGCGTTGCAGGTGCGATGCACATAGCCCCGATTGGTTTCTTTGCATCCGCAAGCCCGGCTATCAGCTTGCCCACAGTCGGGTCCACCGTGCATCCACCTCCGCGCAGTGTGAAGTTCGACAGATTCCTGCCTGTGCCCATACCTCCCGGAATGATCAGAGCATCGAGATCGTTTGCCCGTGCCCTTGCAGCATCGGTGATTTCGCCGCGTGATATCCTCGCAGATTCAACCAGCGTGTTACGTTTCTCCGAGACGGGCTGGCCTTTCGTATGATCCATAACCTCACCCTGCTTGTTTACGGCAATTGGAACAATCTCCGCTCCCAGTTTGTCAAGCGCTAGCAGTGTCAGTGTTGCCTCATGGATCTCCGATCCATCCTGAACTCCGCATCCGCACAAAAGGACACCGATTTTTTTTGCCATTTCTGTTTCTCCTTCGTTCAATCAATTGATTATTAATTATTGGTTTTACTGAGGATAGCATAAAGTCCGCCGACTCGAAAGATAAAACCCCCGGATGTATTTTATGAAAAAAATGTCTCGATTGTACTTGACATTCAGTATAATACTGGTAAACTAGTACCAGTTATCCTATTTACTGATTGAGATGACCACATGTCAACCGTTCTCAAATTTTCAGATGCTTCCTCCCTCGGGTTTCACGCGATGGTTATTATTGCGGAGAAGCACGATAAGCTCGTAAGCGTGAAGGAGATCGCGTCGCAGGTACTCGTGTCCGAGGCTCACCTGAGTAAAGTACTCCAGCGACTGGCGAGACGCGGGTTTGTGAAATCGGTCCGCGGACCGGGAGGCGGATTCAAATTAGCAAGAACTCCGGAAAAAATTCATCTTCTGGAGGTCTACGAAGCAATCGATGGTGAACTCACTAATACCAGTTGTCTTCTTGGATTGAAGAATTGCCCCCGGAAGAACTGCATCCTGGACGACCTCATACAGTCCACAAACGACCGGGTTCGGGATTATCTCAGTAAAACGAGTCTTGCCGACTTGATTGAATAAAAAAAAAGAGAGAACCAGGAGGAAAACGATTAATCATGTTCTGTTACCAGTGTGAACAAACAGCAAAGGGAACCGGATGCACCGTGAAAGGAATCTGCGGAAAGGACGCCGAGACCGCCGCGCTCCAGGATATTCTTATCCACGTTGCCAAGGGTATCTCGATGTACGCCCACAGAGCCGGTCTGCTGGGGGAAAGGGATCGGAAAATCGATATCTTCGTCATTGAAGCCCTTTTCACGACAATTACCAATGTCAATTTCGATCCCGACAGGCTGATCGAATTGATCCATCGGGCTGTCGAAATCCGCGATCTCGCGAAAAGACTTTATGAAAAAGCGTGCGGGAACGCTAGTGTAACTCCGGAGATTCCCGAAGGTCCCGCTGCATGGATTCCGGTGGATGACCTTGACGGTCTCCTTTCACAGGCTGTGGAGATCGGCATCGAATCGAGAACTGAACGGCTCGGACCGGATGTCGCGGGTCTGCAGGAGCTTATTCTTTACGGGCTGAAGGGATCGTCGGCGTATGTCGATCACGCGCAGATTCTCGGGAAAGAAGATGACACGATCTACAGCGAGTTTCATGATTTCATGAATTATCTCGCCGGGGAACCGTCCGACGTTGAAGAACTCACCGGTCGCGCTTTAAAGGAAGGCGAGCTGAATCTGAAAGTTATGGAACTCCTGGATACCGCCAACACCGGTATTTACGGGCATCCCGAACCGACACAGGTACGAATCGAGCCGGTCAAAGGCAAGGCGATTCTTGTTTCCGGGCACGATCTCAAGGACCTTGAGGAACTCCTGAAACAGACTGAAGGCAAGGGCATAAATATTTACACCCACGGCGAGATGCTTCCATGTCATGGATATCCGGGATTGAATAAATATAAACATCTGGTCGGCAATTACGGCGGCGCGTGGCAGGATCAGCAGAGGGAGTTCGACAAGTTCCCCGGCGCAATCCTGATGACCACCAACTGCATCCAGAAACCCCGCAACTCCTACAAGGACCGGATTTTCACATGCGGACTCGTGGCATGGCCCGATGTCGTTCATATCAGCGACCATGATTTCACACCGGTAATCGAGGCAGCATTGAAAGCCGATGGATTCACCGAGGACGGTCCGGACAGGAAGATCCTCGTTGGATTCGGGCATAACGCTGTTATGGGTGTCGCGGATAAAGTGATCGATCTGGTCAAGAGCGGAAAGATCAGGCATTTCTTCCTGATCGGCGGATGCGACGGCGCGAAACCCGGACGGAATTATTTCACCGAGTTCGCGGAATCAGTGCCGGATGACGCGGTTATTCTTACACTCGCGTGCGGCAAATACCGATTCAATAAGCTGGAATTCGGCGATATCGACGGAATCCCGAGACTGCTCGATATCGGACAGTGCAACGATGCGTACTCTGCGATACAGATAGCAGTCGCGCTGGCAAACGCTTTCGAGACCGATGTCAACAGTCTTCCGCTGTCACTGATTATCTCATGGTATGAGCAGAAAGCTGTCACGATCCTGCTTACACTTTTACATCTCGGGATTAAGGATATCCGTCTCGGCCCCACACTTCCCGCTTTCGTCACACCTCCGGTGCTGGATGTCCTGGTGAAGACTTTCGATCTTAAACCGACTACTACGGTCGAGGAAGACCTCGGCGCAATTCTGGGAGCAAAGTCCGTCGAGGCTTAATCCATAAAGATTCATTTGACCCCTCATGCAACCCCTTTTGTAAAAGCAGCCCCGCTGAAAAAAGCGGGGCTGTTTTTTTTTCTTAATAGAACCGACGCACTGCCGTGCTGTGCTACGGGTTATGTCAGATTCGCATTAAATATTCCATTCAATGATACGCATATTTACCATGGTGTTTCCTCAGGGAAGTAAATACTGAGGTAATACCAGTCGGTTGAGTCGCCATGCAGGATATAAAGCAGGTTGCCGTAGATCGGATCGATGTAATCGTTTGAGTCAATCCGGACCGGTGTGTCGTTGATTTCATCGGGGACATCCATCGCAGCGACCGGAGCACCGCCGGAATCATCGCCGATAAACGCTTTTATTCTGCCTGTGCCATCTGATAATTTATCGAGAACGAGAAGATTGTCGTCCACATCGCGGGTGAGGTCATTCGCGTCATTCCAGCTATCGTCATCATCTGATGGTATTCCGGTACCGAACCACGCGCCGTCATACTCAACACCGGTATAAGTAGCCGGCTCTTCAATACGCCACCTGGTTCCCCAGGAATCGGGATATGCGGGATCATCGGACTCTTTCAACGCCCAGAACGAATTGCCGGACGCGACCGATTCGATTCCTCTGACATAATTGCCGAATAGTTTGTCGTAACCGGTCCATGTTTCGGTTCCCCAGTAGACATGCGCGGTCTGGTAAAATGTTGGAAATCCTGCCGGGTATGACGAACGGTATACATAGGTATTATGACCATCCAGATTCCATGGCGGGTTGTACCATCCGTAGAGAGTGCAAATATCGAGAGGCCACAGGCCATCGTTGTTAAATGCCCACAGATCCTCGGTATGGATTGCCGCCCAGTTCGGACCGTCATCAATGCCATCCGGATTAATAATACGGACTTTCCCGCTGCATCCTGTGTGGTCGCCACCCATTACGCTATGGTGTGTCAGTGAAACTTCAATACGGAAATATTTCGCTCCCTGGTTCGCCACATGGAAAGGCTCAGGCGGTTCCATGTAGCAATCGCATGGACTGTATTTCATGGTTTCAGTCCAATGAGTATCACCGGCCACATTATGCCAGTAATAGAGAATGTGCAGATCGCCGTTTGCGGGATCGACCGCGAGATCTCTTGCCACCCAGGGATCAGGACGCAGGGGAATATTTTTCGATTGATGCACGGTGATATCGACATCGACCGTACAGATCGAGAAAGCGCCGTTTTCATCTTCGACCTTCAGGCTGCAGATTCCATCTTCATAATAAATATGTGAGGGATTGATCGGATCGCCTAAGTAATCGTCATCGCCCGGCTCATCGAAAATATCGTCGCCGTCGAAATCCCAGTGGAAGGTAATTTCATCGCCATCAGGATCGTAGGAACCGGACGCATCGAACGTAACAGCCACATGATCGGTTATGTCCCAGTAATGAAGCGTGCAAGGGTCGATTTGAATATCGCATACCGGTTCCTGTGTCGGGATTTGATTCGAAACCTCAAGATCATAGCGGAAAAATGCCGCGAGCGGATCGTCCCACGCGTCGTTCATCACGCCGAACTCGTTCGAGTAATCGAAATCAACAGTCTCAACGATCACCCAGAATTCGTTGCCCATGACGCTGGTCAGACCGTCGGCGGGGAACTCGGCGAAGTAGATCGAATAATTCACGCCGCTGCCTATCGGGGTCATGTCCAGCGACGAAAACTCATATGGGCTTGCGAGCGCTGTCGATTCTATGAATATCTGATATTCATCCATCGCGCCGGAGAATGAAGGAGAACCCCAGTCGAAGATTTCGAGATTCACAGCAATATCGCCGCCACAGTGCGTGGAGTCCACGTAATATGGCGTCCCGCCCACATGCGCATCGCATCCGATGGCTTCCGGAGCGTTTGCCGGATGATATTCCGGCTCCTTGCCGGCCCAGTTGGCGATAATTGCATAACCGAAATGCAGAGGCTTGCTCTTGGGTAATCTTATTTTGTAATTTCGGCTGTTGACCGCGCCGGATGAAAAAACACCGTATTTATCGGGGTGATTATAAAGCCAGTCGGTCAGGCTCTCGTTTTCGCCAAGGCTGTCTGCAAAATATTTATACGGACAGAGAGTCGCCGTGCCTGCAAAATCCGGAGAGCTGTTATTTCCCGGAGTGTATGAGAACAGCGGCATTCCGTCACCGGAAAACTCGGTGAAATTGAACCAGCGGGTATATCCGTCGGGATGACCGTCAGAACCGTCAGGGTTGGTAATCGGCTGGAAGCTCTGATCGACACCGATAACGGGATAAACCAGATCGGAATTGTATGTCAGCATTTCGGAGCCGTCGCCCATGAACACGCCGCGCACATCGTAGCCATGGAATTGCGGCAGTCCGGGATACGGATGGGTAAGAGTAACCACGAGATCGAAGTCTATGTAATCCGGAAGGTTTTCAACGCTATTGAAACTGATTCCGACCCCACCGCCCGGCATCGGGTTAAGGAGATTCGTGCAGTTCGCGGTGAACATGGCGGACCGGGACAGAACCGCATTCGCGACCATCTTCTCCGGATTGATATAGACCTCGTAGACTCCCCATAACTGAGCAGCACCGATGCCCTGTGCCGTGTGAGGCTGTACAGGTGTAATCTCCGGATTAACGCCCGGTGAAACCGGCTGACCACCTCCGGAGCAGCCAAAAAGAATAAATGCCGAAAAGAGCATTGCGGAAAATGCAATCAACCACTGTTTCATAACTGACCTCCAGAAATAATTACCTGCGTGTATTCTATATATATTATTAGATGCTTATTTCATAATAGAAAATATTCCTGTGCTTTTCAAGTTAATAATACTTGCGCGTGCATTTGTAATATCGGCAATAAAAACGAATCACAATTCACTCAGTATTCCTTCGAGACAGGAGAAAAGCCCGTCGCAGTGTGGAGATGCATCGCGAACCTTTCTGACATTCAGCAATTTTAGAATTTCAGAACCATGATCAATTTCATGATATTCTTTTTTTCCGTTAATAGCCCTCGTTACCGTTTTAAGTCTATCCTTTAAGTCAATTTTTGGAATTTTCTCAACTTCCGTTCTCTGAGGTAATTTTCTTCTGTCTAATTTCGCGCCAAAGACTTCAATAAGAGCATCTTTATCCGCCATAAACCAAGCTTCCATGGTTTGCACCATAAGATGGATTTGCTCCTCATCCACACTTCCTAGAACCCAAGATTTCTCCCTGCGAATCAGGTAATCCTTTGGTGAGTTATTAACTTCACCTTCCGAGTCAACCAACAGGATAATGAAAGAATCTGGAAAATCATCAAGCGCTCTTTTAAAATCAGAATACGCAGTTCCTCTGCCGCCACAAGGAATACAATGCCACTTGATTCCCTTTTCTCGAACAAGTGTTTTTATTTCGCTGAAAAATACATTAAATCCTGCACGCAGTTTCCTTTGCTGATGGCTGTAATCTCCGCCGCCTTCGATGTAAATCCTGATTCCCTTCGTCACAGTGTTCCCCCAAGATCTCCCCGAAGCCACAAATGACCAAGTGAATAATCCTTGAGCCATTTTTCCAGTTTATCGGGATCGAGACGCTCCATACGGGTTCCGCGGGAATCGCGATCACAAATGACGACCGACTCGGGCGTATCGCTTAATTCGGAGACGAGGATATCGGAGTGCGTGGTGACGATTATCTGTGTCCGTTTCGATGCTTCCTTGAGCAGTCCGCCGAGAATTCCTATCGCGTCGGGATGCAGACCGATCTCAGGTTCTTCAAGACAGATCAACGGCGGCGGCTCCGGATGAAGGAGAATGGTCAGGAGACATAGGTAGCGCAAAATTCCATCTGACTGCCTAATTGCTGGAATTGTTTCATTCAACTGACTTTCATGGAATCTCAAGTACAAATGTGTATTGAGGTGATCAGGTGTAATATTTTGGATCTCAGGATAAATTTTCTGCAGGTTGTCCAATAATGCAGCCTTAATTCCACCAGGTTTATTATCAATGGAACTTATCACATGAGCTAAATTGGATGCGTCGTCTTTGAGGAAATCGCCTTTCCAATCAACTGGCTTTGGATGTCGAGGAGGAAAAGAGCTTCCTAATGGCCAACCTTCATAAATTTGAATGCTGGAAAATATGCTACGCAAGTGGGAAATTTCAGGATATTTATCGCTATTCTGTAGCTGGCTAATAACTGAGCTATTTCTATCAAAATCAAAATCATGATTTTCCCAGGATTGCTGTCGAGCATCTAAGCTTGGGATAATATGTTTTCCTTTATACTTTGGACCTCCTTGCAATGTATAAACTTCGGTGAAAGCAGCTTCATCTCCAAACCTTTCATTAATAGTTTCATTTCTTAACTTTAATAGCCCATAGTGATCGCATGAAAATCTAAGTCCATACCCATATATATGGCCTAAGCAATTAACTGCCAAGTCAATACTGGCGAAGTCCTTGATAGAGTCCTCTCCCTTCCACAAGTACGCTGATGTCCCTCCACCATCACTGATCGGTTTTGCAATACCATCTTCTGTATCAACCGTGGCTTTTATGATTTTTATCGCTTCTATTAAGTTGGATTTTCCTGACGCATTTGGACCGATAAAAACACTCAAAGGATTTAGGGGAAGATCAATACCTTCCGGTCCAAATGACAGGAGATTCTGTAATCGAATATGAGAAAGCCCTATTTGAAGTTCCATGATTTATAGTTCCCTTACATTTTTTTCACTCAGGGTTGACATTATACCTAATAATCCAAGTCAATAACAAAAAAGGAAGACCCCGTGTTTTTGGGGTCTTCCTGGGATTACTGAATATTGATCGGACTTCGGACGAGGTTTTTACTCATCGCTCTTGGCCATGCCCGCGAGGTTCGACAGGACGCTGTGATCCTCGAGAGTGGTCGTGTCGCCCACCGGGGTCTGACCTGCGGCGATCTCCTTGAGCAGACGTCGCATGATCTTGCCGGAGCGGGTCTTGGGAAGAGAATCAGTGAAGAGAATCTTCTTCGGACGCGCCAGCTTGCCGATTTCCTTGTCGACATGAGCCTTGAGTTCCTTGACCATGTCGGGACCCGGCTCGAATCCGCCTCCAAGGGTAACAAACGCGTATATTGCCTCGCCGGTAAGCTCATCTGGAGCGCCAACGACGGCGGCTTCGACGACTTTCGGGTGAGCGACAAGCGCGCTCTCGACTTCCATCGTGCCAAGGCGGTGACCGGATACGTTCAGCACGTCATCCAGACGTCCCATGATCCAGAAGTAACCTTTGTCATCGCGACGGGCTGAGTCGCCGGCCTTGTACATGCCGGGAACATCCTTCCAGTAGACTTCCTTATAGCGCTCATCGTCGCCCCAGAGGGTTCTGAGCATCGCAGGCCATGGCTTGCGAATTACGAGAACTCCACCCTTGCCATGCGGAAGCTCCTCGCCATTGCTGTTGACAATAGCAGCGTCAACGCCGGGAAGCGGAAGCGTGCATGAACCGGGTGTAGTCGGAGTGGCACCGGGAAGCGGGCTGATCATGATTGATCCGGTCTCGGTTTGCCACCAGGTATCGACGATCGGGCACTTCTGATTACCGATGACCTCGTGATACCAGATCCACGCCTCGGGGTTGATCGGCTCGCCGACCGTACCGAGCAGGCGGAGGCTTGAGAGATCGAACTTCTCAGGATGCTGATTGCCCCACTTCATGAACGCGCGGATGGCGGTCGGGGCGGTATAGAAGATATTGATATCGTATTTCTCGACAATTTCCCAGAACCGGCCATCATGCGGATGGTTCGGGCCACCCTCGTACATAACGGTTGTGGCGCCGAGTCCGAGAGGACCGTAGACGATATAGGAGTGACCTGTTACCCAGCCGATATCGGCTGTGCACCAGAAGGTGTCCTCTTCATGGATATCGAATACCATCTTTGTTGTGTAGGCGGTTCCAACCATGTATCCGCCGGTGGTGTGGACGATACCCTTGGGTTTTCCGGTTGTTCCGGAGGTGTAGAGGATATAGAGAGGATGCTCGGAGTCCAGCGGGACAGCCTCGAATTTGCCGCTCTTGCCCTCCATCACATCGTGCCACCAGTGGTCGAGTTTCTCATTCCATCCGATTTCCGGACCCTGGTCGCCGACACGTTTGACTACGACAACGTTCTCGACGCAGGGGCAGTCCTTGACCGCATCGTCAGTGGCCTGCTTCAGTGGAATGGTTTTGCCGCGACGCCAGCCGTGATCGGCCGTGATAACCATCTTCGCCTCGGCATCAAGGATACGATCCTTGAGAGCTTCAGCGGAGAACCCGCCGAAAACGATTGAGTGAGGAGCGCCTATCCTGGCACACGCGAGCATCGCGATTGGAAGCTCAGGAATCATCGGCATGTAGAGGCATACACGGTCGCCGGTCTTGATTCCCATTTCTGTCAGGACATTGGCGAATTTACATACCTCGTGATGAAGCTGCTGGTAGGTTAAAGTCCGACTGTCGCCAGGCTCGCCCTCCCAGATGATTGCTGCACGATTCTTCTTCCATGTGGTGAGATGCCGGTCAAGACAGTTATAGGAGATGTTAGTCTTGCCGCCGACAAACCACTTGGCGAATGGTGCGTTCGACCAGTCCAGAACCTTCGTGTAAGGCTCAAACCAGACAAATCCAAGGTCCTTGTTGACCTTGTCCCAGAAGCCGTCCGGATCATCAATACTTGTCTTCCAGATAGCCTCGTATTCCTCCATGCTCTTGATGTGAGCGTTCTTCGAGAATTCTTCCGGAGGAGGAAAAATTCGTGTTTCTTGCAGTACAACGTCGATGTCTGTTGAAGTCATATCTTTTCTGAAACTCCTTGTAAGTTTTCTTTGATTATTTATCTAAAAGGCACACAAATCTTACTGCGGCCTGCTGGCTGCTTCAGCCCCGCTCCTGTTAAAAATAACAAACCCGCGTATATATAGCTGTCTGAGACCCCGATTGCAAGCGATTCCGGGGAAAACACCCAAAAAATCGCGTTTTTTGTGCTTTTTTTCACATTTATCGCCTATTTTCGACCCTGTACTGATATATAGATATTATTTTTCTTTCACTCGCGTGGAAAAATAAATGCACAACCATGATGGCTGTGCATTTAATCAGAATTAATGTCAAATTGATTTAAACTACCACTCCCGCCGTATCGTATACTTCAAAACTGTCTCGCCGTCGGCATCCACCGGGATTAGAAATTCAGCCGTGCTTGCGTCCTTCTGGATGAAATCAAGTGTGGTCGACCGGACCTCCCAGTCGCCCCATACATGGTCCCAGTAAGTGATTACGACTCGCTCATCCTTGTGATTCCGTATCGTGACCTCGACATCATACTCCCAGCAATCATAACGTATTTCCCTTCGATCCTTCACAACCCTTTCGCCGACGATATCGAACGCCTCGCCAAGGAAAATCTCGATCTCCTCGTCCTTTGGAGTGTGATCGACACTGTCCTCTCCTATAAATTGAAGCGCTCCCGATGAATCATCCTTGTAGACCCGGAGAATTCCCTTCGGAATCGGAATTCCAAGCCCGTTATCTTCAGAGTTCATGAAATTAAGGCGCACCTCGATATCACCCTCGACGGTGTCTCCCCTGCCGTAATATGCATATCCGGGATCGAATACGAAAATCTTCTCAACGTCGATCCCCTCGCCCTCCAGAAGGCTGATCTGTTTCTGCTGGTTATTCATGACTGTCGCCGGACGCTGGAGAGTGTAGAGGTGATATTCGAAGAATGATTCATCCTCGAAGCCTTTATATTCCTCATCATCGCCTTCAGCAGCGCAGATGGCATCAAACATCATGTATTCCTCTTCATACTCATGAACCCTGTTGACCTCACCCGCGACAAGTTTCAACTCGGCGTCATAATAGGCGGTTCCGGAATTGTTATTTATTGTCACCCAACCGGAGAGATCGAGAGTATCGTCGTTCTGTCCGACCACGGCGACATAATTCGCGCTCCAGCCAAGTCCGCTCGTCAGGTAGCTCATCTCGCATTCGCTAGTCCCACTGCGATTCGATATCAGCGACCACCTGAGTGTCGGTCTTGTGATTAATCCTTCCGGAAGTTTCTCGAACTCAACCTCGATGGGATTATTCACGATTATGATCCCGTCAGGGGCCTGGACAACCAGGTTGCCGTCATATGCAAGCAGCGTGCCTGATATGGTCCTGCCGTCCTCGGTTCGGACAGTGACGGGCTTATCGATATGACGCCGATACAATGCCGCCGTGCTCACAAGGTCGTATTCATAGTTCTGTTCGAGAATCGCCAGTGAATCCGGGCGTGTGTTATTGACAAAATGGACGCTCGTCGGGTCCATCGATGATGCCACGTCCATGAAGATCAGGTCGAACTCGCCGTTGGGGAGGTCCAGTTCGCGGGTATCTTTCACAAGGCCCGTGCCGTCGTTGTAGATTGTGATAGCGACTTTCACCTGGTCTTCTGCCGTTGTCTCGACATGCGAACCTGCGATAGTACCTCCGGGCACGCAGAGCATGACAATCATAAGCACAGCAAGAACGGGTAATCCTATCAGGCTGAATGATTTTATTATTTTCATGATTTTGTTCTCCATTATTTCTTAAAATCACCATTCGCGTCGGATCGTGTATTCAAGCACCGTTTCGCCGTCGGCATTGACAGGGAAAACAAACTCGACCGTGCTCGCGTCTTTCTGCTTGTACTCGTGTGTGGTTGAGCGCACTTCCCAGTCGCCCCAGACATGGTCCCAATAGGTAATTTCAACCCGCTCGTCCTTGTGATTCCGGATCGTCACTTTGACATCGTATTCCCAGCAGTCGTTTCTGATCTGCCGACGATCCATCACGGAGCGTTCACCGACAATGTCGAACGCTTCACCAAGGAAGACTTCGATCTCCTCATCCTTCGGAGTGTGATCGATCCGATCCTCACCGATAAATTGCAGAGCGCCGGATGAATCCTCCTTATAGACCCGGAGAATGCCTTTCGGTAGCGGAATTCCAAGACCGTTCCTCTCGGAGTTCATAAACTTGAGCCGGACTTCGATATCACCCTCGGCTGTATCACCTCTGCCGTAATACGCATAGCCGGGATCGAAGACGAAGATTTTATTTACGGATATTCCCTCTCCCTCGAGAAGGCTGATCTGTTTCTGCTGGTTATTCATTACGGTCGCGGGACGCTGTAGAGTATATAGGTGGTATTCAAAGAAAGACTCCTCCTCGAATCCCTGCGCGGATGGAGATCCCATGCCGCCTGCTACCATCCCCAACCCTCTGGTCTGATATTCCGGCTGGACTCGATGGACATCTCCTGCGACGAGTTTCAAAGTCGCGTCATGGTAGGCGGTTCCGGAATTGTTGTTGATCGTCACCCAGCCGGAGAGATCGAGCACGTCATCGTTCTGACCGACCACGGCGACATAATTCGCGTTCCAGCCAAGTCCGCTTGTGAGATAGCTCATCTCGCATTCGTTCGCGCCTGTCCGGTTGCTGATAAGCGACCATCGCAGCGTCGGTCGTGTGATAAGCCCTTCCGGAAGCGCCTCGAATTTGACCTCGACAGGATTATTGACTATCACAATTCCGCCGGCGGTCTGGATCACCATGCCGCCCTCGAATGAAAGAAGCGTTCCCTCGATCACTCTCTCGTCCTCGGTACGGATCGTCACGTGCTTATCGATATGTTTTCGATAGAGCGCGGCGGTGCTGACCAGGTCATATTCGTAATTCTGCTCGAGGATGGCAATTGAGTCCGGATCGGTGTTGCTCACAAAATGGACGCTTGTCGGGTCCATCGATGAGGCCACGTCCATGAAAATGAGATCGAACCAACCGTCCGGGAATTCCATCAGGCGTGTGTCCTTGACCAGGCCCGTGCCGTCGTTGTAGATCGTGATCGCCATACCGGTCTGGTCGTCCGATGTGGTCTCCACAGTCGAGTCTGTGGCGGAAGCGTACGGCAGGAACGCCGCCAGCATCAATGTAATAAAAAGGAATGTAACAGGAAAGATTCGTTTGGGAAATTGCATAGCTGACTCCTCCAGAGTTGATGAATTTGAAATGCCCATATACAGATCATTACGACACGGAGATATTAACCCATGGTTCACACACAGGCAATTTATTTGCGCCTGTGCCCAATATTATTCTGTACCCTTGACGTATGGGATTTGCGGGGGTACACTTTTTGAAACGATGTTACAGATATCATTCATATTCACCACTGTCGTAGTCGTTGTCGGTGTATCCCGGGCCGGCCCGTGAGCGCATTAGCGTAATCACCCGGGTCCGGCCTTCTGAAATCGAAGGCCGTTTTTAATTTTCGGACCTTCGAGACACGGCATTTATAATTACGGTATTCAAAAATCAACGACTACGATGAGGTTAGAGCAATGGCTCAGAAAACGAAAAATCAAATTGAAACAAAA
>CBDUUJ010000017.1:0-15239 GCA_965370205.1 uncultured bacterium | reverse complement strand
TGTATTTGTCCTGAACCGGGGGACACCTTGTATTTGTCCTGAACCGGGGACACCTTCTTTTTGCCTGCTACCATATTGAATTACCGGAATTATACAAAGCAAAAAAAGGTGTCCCCTGATTTGTTATTTAAATTAATTGAATTAAGCCCACCACATTAAATCAATCCGTCTTCAGAGTTGCCTGCCGACAGGTCGAAAGGCTCGCTGGTATCCACATCGGAGGGCATATCGGTTTCAGGTTCAACAAGTAGATATATCGATGTATCGATCGCCGGTTCCGACAGTTTTACTCTTGCCGTTTCGTCCCAGTCGCCGCCATGATAATGCACAAGGACAAGTTCATCCGGTTCGGGAAGCGATCCAAGCGCGATGTAATAGTCATCTTCATCAAGTACCGTAAGCGACAGGATTTCCGCCGCGCTTCCCATATCAGCGGGATTCCAGACCTCCGCGATATCCCTTGTGTATGCCCCATACGAATAAAGGCTGCTCCCTGTTGTTTTATCGGTACCTTCGGAAATCTCATCCGATGCGATCAGTATTGTGTCCATAACCCGCGCGAGTGGTCTCGGTCTGCCGGGTATCAGGTTGAGGCTCATGGTCCGCTGCCTTACCGAGAGTCCGGATATTTCGAAAAGTATCCAGCCCTCACTCTCGCGATTCAGGATCATATTGTCTTTAAGGAAAAAGAAATCGAGAACGTCCGGGAATTCACCGCCGACATGCCTTCCGCCGTAAACCCGTAACTTACGGGTCGGTTCATTATCGGTTGAGATCGAACCAGCCTGGACAGGCCGATCGATATAAAAAATCGGCCACCCGTTGCAAGGCAGAACATCCAGTGTTTCGATTTCGGTTGCGACAAATGTCCCTGTCTGTTCGGTTAGTCCGCTTAAGAGATAATGGGCTTCGATAATCCGGGTTGGCGGGGTCGAGTGGCCGAACGCGTAGACGATTTTCTCTACCGGATCGACCGCAACAGGTGTGTCCCAGCTTGTCAATTCAAGATCGGGACTGGAAATATATTCGCCGGTATCCCGATCAAGATCAAGCCATTCGACCGAGTTATCCTTTTTCATGAGATAACCATCCGACCAGATTGAGAGCGTCTCCTCCCTGGGAAGCTGTAGAATGATATCGCCTTCGGGAAGCCTGACGACATTTACCTGGTCGCCTGAAGTTATCACCCAGGTCGCGGGTTCACATTCTCCGGTGACATCGATTTTGAACGCTGGTAAATCAGTGCGATCGCCACAGCCTGTTATGCTCATGCAGATCGCGAAAGCAGCGATGATCCCGATTGTATGTCTCATGAATATCACTTCTTTCCGGTGCCTCATCCTTCAGGATGGGTCCTCCTCGCCATGTATGAATGCCTGCACATGAGGGTTATCCGAAGTTCGAATTTCCTCCGGTGTGCCGGTCATGACAATTTTTCCATCGATGAGAATTCCCACCCTGTCCGAAATACGGAACACGCTCTCCATGTCGTGGCTGATTACAAGGCTTGTTGTATTGTAACGGTCGCGGGTCCGGAGGATCAGCCTGTTGATATTATTGGTGATTACTGGATCGAGACCGGTCGTCGGCTCATCGTAGAGGATTATCGAAGGGTTCTCCGCCAGCGCTCTCGCCATCCCGACCCGTTTTTGCATTCCGCCGGACAGCTCCGACGGCATCAGCTTCTCCGTTCCTTCCAGGTCGACATCCGCGAGCCTCTTCGCCACGATCCCCCGAATTTCTCTCCTCGGTGTTCCACGTCTGTACACTATCGGGAAAGCAACATTTTCATAAACGGTGAGACTGTCGAACAAAGCCGCGTGCTGAAAAACCATGCCCATTTTTTTTCGGATTTTTCGCAGCCTCTGCTCCGAGTAACGGGTGACCTCTTCCCCCTCGATGTAAATCCGTCCGGACATCGGTTTGATAAAACCGATAACCAGTTTCAGAAGTGTCGATTTGCCGCTTCCGGAAAGTCCGATGACTGTGAATATCTCGCCATTGCGAACGGAGAGACTGATACCATCGAGGATAACCTTATCCTGGTAACCGGCGACAATATCGACCAGTTCGATAGAAGGAACATCAGCAGCTATTTTTTCGTTATTGTCAGTCATTCGAGTAATTTAGATTATATAGGTCGGTGACGATGGTCGCAAATGATCCTGAAAAAACAGATTACAGGTATTTACAAAAAGTACAAAATATTTACACGTAGGTCTTGACAATGCAATGAGGGGTCATTATATTGACCGACCAGTCAGAATTCGGCTGTTTAATTCATTCTGTTGAAGGTGAAGATATGAGCAATCCAGACTTAAAGCTCTCGCGCAAGGAGCGCGAGGAGGCTTTCCGTAGAGACATTATACTCGATGCTGCAGAAACGCTGTTTGCTGAAAAAGGCTTTGCAGGAACGACTGTCTCGGATATCGCCGAGCTTTCAGAGCTTGCAAAGGGAAGCCTCTACCAGATTTTCGAGAGCAAGCAGGAGATCATCGTAGCGATAGTCGAGAGAAAAATAAACACGATCCATGACGGTATCGAGAAAATCCATGCCTGTTCTATCAACCCGCTGGAAAAAATCGATGCGTTGATTGAGACAAAGCTAAGGTTTGTGTGGGAGTCCAGGAAATTTGGACGGATATTCATACAAGAGCTTCATGGTTTCTGGCATATGCAGATGCCTGAGATGAAACCATTCAAGGCAAAAATGTTACAGCTCCTTGGAAGCACTATGGATGTAATAATTGAAGGCCAGAAACTTGGGGAGTTCAGAAAAGATATTTCTCCACCGATGATTTTAGCGTCATTTATCGGAATCACGAACGCGGTAATTCATATCTGGCTGGAAGGCAATATTGAAATCGATATTGAAACAGCCATCAAGCAGTCCAGGGACCTGTTTCATCGCGGTGCAGACCCACAGTTGGAGGGTAAATAAATGAAAGCAGGAACGAAGAAACCAGTTAATCATACAGGTAAATCCCTGATTCTGTTTTCAATGATTCTATTATTCACATTCGCAGGATCATCCGCTCAGGCGATGGAAAATATCCTTCTCGCGCAGGCGGATATTCCGGATACCAATAGTGACCTTGTCGAGGTTCAGGATTCTCCCGAACAGGTTGATCTCTCCGTTGTCATGCCGGAATTGACATTGAAGGAAGCAATCGAGTCAGCGCTTGAATGCAACCGAAATCTTCTCATGGCGCAGCAGGCGATTGATATCACCCGCGCCGCCGGTCAGACCAGCCTTGTTGGAATGCTTCCCGATCTCAGCATGGTTTATTCATATACGCGCAATCACAAGGCTACGGATATGGGCTCGGAGGATGATTTCTTCACCGGGCTTATGTTCAGGTATCCCATTTATCACAGCGGAGAGAGAAGCGCGAACAGGCGGGCGGCGGAAGCGGGTGTCGAAATTTCCCAGCTTGATTATGATATCGCCTACGCGATGATCGCGTATGCCGCTACTGATGCCTATTGCACAGCTCGTGAGGGTTTTGGTGGTCTCGCAGTTCGGCAGGCATCCTACGAACATCTAACGGAGCTTGAACGTCAGGCGCAGGCGATGTACGACGCGGGATATATGCCGTTGAGCGATCTTCTTGCCGTGCAGGTCGCGAAATCGCAGGCGGAAGTTCAGGTGCATGAGTGGACGAATAATGTCCAGACCCGGCAGACAACGCTCGCAATCACAATGGGAATTGACGCAAGCTCAAGATGGACGCTTGTACCGATCGATTACCCGATTGTTGAAATTCCTTTTTCTTTTGAAACACTTTACGGATGGGCGCTTGAGCAACGTCCGGAACTGAAACAGCTTCAGGCCGAGAGAGAAAAATTACTTGCGCAGATGGACGCGATACGTGCGTCGGAAGGTCCGAACATCGATTTTAACGCAGAGTACACATCGCGCGCATCGGAATTCGGTTTCTCCGATTCCAGTAATGACCTGTCCGGCGGGATATCGATCTGGTGGGACCTCTATAATTTCGGACGCACGGATGACCTTCTCGCTCCTCTTGAGGAACAACTGGAGCTTCTGGATATTCAGGAAGAGCAATTAGAGGAGCAGATTTATTCAGAGGTTGAACTCGCGCTTCTTTCCGTGAATACACAATTTGAAAATGTGCGAGTCACCACCCAGGCCGTTCTGCAGGCGGAGGAGGCATTGAGAGTTTCCACCCGACGGATGGAGGAAGGTCTCGGGCTGATGGTTGAAGTTCTCGACGCGCAGGCGACATGGACTCAGCTTGGCGCGGGATCGGTTTACGCCACCCATGGATACTACAGAACACTCGCCGCGCTTTCAGGATCGGTGGGTGTGCATATTCTTGATCTGATCGCTCTTATCGAAGCTGCTGGAGAGAATGAACAATGAAAATGAACACTTTAAATATTCACCTGATACTGTTCTTATGCATTTCGCTGATGATCCTGATTTCAGGATGCGGAGGTGAAGTTGAGGAAGGATCGACAGAGCTGCCTCCGGTTTCGGTTGTGACACAGAATCCCGATATCGGAACAATTACAAAGTGGCATCGTACAACCTGTGAGCTTAACAGCCCTCTTGAGGCAAGTCTTTCATTCTCGACAGGTGGAAGAATAATCGAGTTGACTGTCGATGAAGGCGACACGGTTGTTGCGGGGCAATATCTCGGGAAGGTCGATACGACAACGCTTGCGGCACAGTATTCGGCGATATTGAGTTCAGTTGATGGGGCGATAAAGACTGCTGAGGCCGCAGATATCGCGGCACAGGCTGTTGAATCCCAGATCGAGCTTGCGCAGGCGTCTGCCGATCAGGCTGAGGCCGATTACGAGCGTTACAGGAATCTGTACGAGGACAGCGTTGCAACCGTCTCCGAATTTGAACAGATGGAACTCAGGTGGGAATCGTCGAAAATCAGTCTCCAGGGCGCGATCGATCAGCATGAGGCCGCGCTGTCACAGGCAACGGCATATCACGCGAATGTCCAGTCGGTTAGAGATCAGGCGAGACAAATATCCGAGATGATCGATGACGGGACACTTCGCGCGCCGTTCGGGGGACGGATCGCATCGAGATATTCAGATCCCGGAACAGTGGCAGGTCCGGGAATGCCGGTTTTTCGACTTATTGGAGAAGGTGAGGATGTCGCGAACAGGCTGGAAGTTAATCTGTCCATTCCCGAATCGCTGATCAGTAAGATTCCAGCAGGAACTTCCCTTTACCTGGACCTCGCGTCATGCGAGAGAGAAATCCAGGTGCCGGTCGATCACCTCGGTCCGGAAGTTGACCCGGAAAGCCGGACAGTTGATGTGGTCGCATATGTTGATAAAGATTCGATCTGCCTGCTTCCGGGGATGTTCGGGACGGTCCGGATTCCCATCGAAACCCATGAAAATACGATCCTTGTTCCTGAGGACGCGGTTCTTGAATTTGAGGATGTGGATATTGTTTACATCGCGCAGGGAGATATTGCAGTCCTGCGCGAAGTGGAACTGGGAATCCGTGAAGAGGGGACGCTTGAAATACTCGGCGGGATAGAAGCATCCGACAGGGTCATTGTTGTCGGCAACCGTTTCCTCACGGACGGTGCGAAAATCGAAATACAGAATGAACCCGGCGCAGTACCTGTCGAAGACCAGTCTGAAATGGAGGATGAAGGATAAATGTTTCTATCCGATCTCTCCATATCCAAACCGGTCGCGATGGTCATGGTCACTGTCGCGCTGTTGGTTTTCGGCTTTATTGCCTATCAAAAACTGGGTCTTGAGGAGAACCCTGAGATTGATCTTCCATTTCTCGGAATTTCAATAGTATATCCCGGCGCCGATCCGGCAACTGTTGAATCCGAGGTTACGGATATAATCGAGGATGAGGTCGCTACGATTTCAGGCATCAAGGAACTAACCAGCACCTCCTCGGAGAATCTCAGTTTTATCTTCATTGAATTTGAGCTTGAGACGGATATCGATGTTGCCGCGCAGGATGTCCGCGACAAGATGGACGGCATTCAGAGACGTCTGCCCGATGACTGCGAGAAACCGGTCGTTCAGAAATTCGACCCCGGCGCGGAATCGATCATGGACATAGCGGTCGGCGGCGATGTGCGTCCGCAGGACCTTGCAGAATGGGTGGATGATTATGTAAAACCCCGGATAGAAAGTATCGATGGAGTCGGAAGCGTTGACATTGCCGGTCTCAGGGACAGAGAAGTCCGCATCTGGCTCGACTCGGACAGGATGGCGTCATATGGCGTGAGCGTTCAGGAAGTCATTGGAACCATCCAGACGGGGCACATGGAAATTCCCGGCGGTCGAATTGAAACCGGCGACAGGGAATTTCTTGTAATTACATCCGGAGAGCTTGAATCGGTCGATGCGTTCAATGATCTGATCGTCGGCACGCGGAATGGAGTCCTTATCAGACTGAGCGATGTCGCGGTTGTTGAGGACGGCCTTGAGGACCAGCGAAGCCTTGCACGTCTGAATGGAAAAAACGCCGTCAGTCTCAGTGTGATAAAGAAATCGGGAGCCAACACTGTCGCGGTCGCCGACAGCATCAATGAAATAATCAATGAACTGAAAGCGGAAGCGCCTCCGGGAATTGAAATCAGCATCCCTCGCGACAACTCGATTTTCACCCGCGACAGTTTCGAGCAGGTGCAGGAGCATCTCTACGGCGGCGGTCTCATGGCGATTCTCATCGTCCTGCTTTTTCTCGGAAATATCCGGACCACAATAATCGCGGCAATCTCGATCCCGACAAGTATCATCACGACCTACATTTTCATAAACGCGTTCGGATTCACACTCAACAATGTGACCATGCTTGCGCTGACATTGATGGTCGGGATGCTGATCGATGACGCGATTGTCGTTCTGGAAAATATTTACCGTCACACGGAGATGGGAAAAACACCTCTCCAGGCCGCAAAAGAAGGCGCGAAAGAGATAGGATTTGCGGTTCTCTCAACAACGCTGACCATTCTCGCGGTCTTTATTCCAGTTGCCAACATGACCGGCATAATCGGACGGTTCATGTACCAGTACGGCATCACTGTCGCTGTGGGAGCTTCAGTAAGCTATCTGGTCGCGATAACCCTGGGTCCGATGCTCGCAAGCCGTTTCATGCAGTATGGAACAAGTAAATTCATCCTGTTCAGATGGTTCGACGCGGGATTCAGCCGCTTTGAAAATGGGTACAAATGGCTGATTGGCGCAGCGCTAAGGCGCAAGGGAATAACGATTTTACTAGCATTCATCGCGATGATTGGCGCGCTGTTCCTGTTTGGCATGACCAAGAAGGAATTCTTCGCTGATATGGATTTCAACGAGACGGGAATTATCGTCGAGATGCCTGAGGGGACATCCCTTGCGGCTCTGAGCGAATTTACAGAACCACTTGAGGAGATAGTGTCCGAAATTCCGGAAGTGGAAAATATGCTGACTACCCTCGGAAGCGGAATGTATGGCAACCAGAACGAGGGATTTATCTTCATCGATCTTGTCGAAAAAACGGACCGGGACAGGAGTGTCTGGGAAATTGAGGACGAGCTGAGGAAAAAGATCGAAGGTACTCCGGGAGCGAAACTGCTGGTAGGTGGGGGATCGCATTTCGGCACCGCATATGATTACGCGTTTAGCCTGACCGGAACGGATATGGATGAACTCGAGGAACTGGCCGACCGGTTCATCGAATTAATGTCCCAGGAACCGATGTTCAGGGAACTCGATACAAGCTCCAAGAAGGGGAAGCCTGAGGTCAGGATAAATATCGACCGCGATCGCGCCGCCGATCTCGGGATCGATATCGCGACGATCGGCATAACTTTAAACCTGCTCGTGAGCGGTGAAAATGCTGTCGCTGACTATATGGAGAGCGGACGTCAGAGCGAAGTTAAGGTTCGATTGGAAAGCCCTTATCGCGACCGTCCCGATGATCTTTTAAGCCTGATTATTTACAACCGAGATGACGACCCCATTGAGGTATCAAGTTTCGCGAGCGTGGAGATATCCTCCGGAGCGTCGGAAATCGAACACATGGACAAGATGCGCTCGATTTCCGTTTATGCCAATATCAACGAGGGATATTCGCTGGGTGAAGCGGTCCAGTGGTCGAATGAAAAATTCGAGACAATGCTTCCGCCCGGAGTGAGAGCCAGGGTCTCCGGCGAAGCTGACATCATGGCTGAGTCGTTTGAGTCGATGACTGTCGCCCTGATTCTCGCAATCATGCTGATTTACGTGGTCCTCGCAGCACAGTTTAATCATTTCATACATCCTCTCACAATCATGATCAGCCTGCCGCTTTCCTTTATCGGAGCATTTGGTCTTTTGTTCCTGACAGGGATGACAGTCAACATGTTCAGCCTGATCGGAATCATCATGCTGATGGGTCTTGTGACCAAGAACGCGATTCTTGTCGTTGAATTCGCAAACCAGCTTCGTGAACGCGGCATGGAACGCGATGAGGCCATGATGACAGCTGGACCTATCAGGCTGCGTCCCGTCCTGATGACCGCGTTGTCCACTATCGGCGGAATGCTGCCGGTCGCGATGATGATGGGCGGCGGCGCGGGAGTCGAGATGCGCGCACCGATGGCGGTCGCGGTTATCGGCGGACTTGCCGCAAGTACACTTCTGACTCTGGTTGTTGTCCCTGTTGTTTACTCGCTGTTCGATCAGGCGACTGACTGGATACTGAGAGTGTTAAGAATTACAAAACCCTCAGATGCAACCATCGTGGATATACCGGACGATCAGATTTAATCGGAAAAACTGCGGGGTTTGTTTTTTTCAGGAAAGAGGAATTCTTAACATTTATCTTTTCTGCCACAGACCCTCTATCGCGGCGATGATTAAATCGTCGAATTCACTGACCTTTCCCCTGAAACATTCGGGATACTTAACGATCAATTCGCTGCCGGAACATTCGTATCGCTCGACATAGCGGATTTTTCTCAGACGGCTCTCGCTCGTTCCGAACAGCTTCCGGAATCCGGATGCCGGCCACATGTTGAGAGTGTCGATTTCAATTGTTCCCAGATTGTTGTCAGCGCAGAATTTTTCAATTGCTTCGCGATGGAAAAGGAACTGGATGTATGGAATCGATATCGACTGGTGGGCATGGAGTCCGAACGGTGACGGGTAGAGCGGTCCGAAATAAACATACAGATATCCGCCGGGTTTCAATATCCTGATCGCCTCCATCAGAACTTTCGCGGGATCGCTGAAATGCTCGAACGCGTCATAGGAGAAAACCAGATCGAAAATTCCATCATCGAATTCAAGAGCGCCGGCGTCCATTACATGAAGCGAAACACCCGCGTCGCGCACCCTGTCGGTGAAATGGCTGTCGGTGATATCAATTGCTGTCGCGTTAATTCCCTTTTGCGCGAGATAATAACTCGCCATTGCGTCCAGCGCGCCAAGTTCGAGTGATTTCAAACCATCCGGTCGACAGGGCAGTATGGAGACGATTTCCCCGGCACGTTCCCGTCCGCGTTTTTCGAGCACGTCAGGATCGAAGGAATATTTTTCGTGCGCTGGATACTGCTTATATATATTTTGAAGATCCTCCCATTCAAGCCAGCGATCGGATTTATCGCAGTTTTCGAATGCCCGTCTTGCTCCTGCTGACCGGGATTTAACGTACAGGTTCCATAGACCCAGGCACCGCTTGAGAAGCGGTCTCGGGATGATTTTCTTCGCGATTGTTACGGGATGAGGACTCAATGTTTCGATCCTGTATATTTATCGACAAGGGGAGGATATAGAAACAGACATGACAATGTCAATGAGCCTTTCAGGTTAAGTGGATTGTTCGCTCAGGAAATTGAGGAGGAAGTCCATAGCCAAACCAAGATTTTCCTTCGCTTTATCGGATAATTCCTCGCCGAAATCGAATTCATAGCCCCTGATCGCGAGGAGGTATGCGATCGGCTGCGACTCATTCAGCTCGTGCGCGAGACCCAGCACTGACTCGGCAGACATCGAATGTGTCGTGTGAGCGATTTCTTTCGATGGTTCCAGTTTCCTGAATTCAAATGGTTCGTCAACATCCAGACCGGCATCGACGAATATCACCATGTCGTAATTTTTCAGGTCGAGTGCATATTCGATGTTGAGCTGGTAGTCGGAGTCGGCGGTGACGCTATCGAGAGCCATCTTCTCAACAGCATCAGCGAGAGCGGGCCCGAGGCCGTCGTCCCGGCGTCCGGGATTGCCGTATCCGAGTACGAGGATTTTCATGTGACTGCCGGTTTTTTCAATCCTTCACAACGCTATCGATAATTTCGCCGTCGGGTTTCATCAGCTCGACGATCAACGGCATTTTACCAACCGCGTGAGTCGCGCAGGACAGGCATGGATCATATGCGCGAATTGCGACTTCGATGTGATTCAGAAGTCCCTCGGTGATCTCGCGGCCATCGAAATACTGAGCCGCGACTGTCTGCACCGCGCGATTCATTGGCTCGTTGTTGTTCGTGGTCGACACAATCAGATTCGCCATGACCACCTGATCATCGTCGTTTATTTTATAGTGATGGAACAGCGTGCCTCTCGGAGCCTCAAGAAGAGCGACAGCCTCGTGACACTTCTCGCCGCGAAGGATCAAGTCATCGCCCTGGAGGTCGGGATCGTTCAGAAGTTCCTTAATGCCCTCGACCGCGTGCAATGCCTCGATCAATCGCGCCCAGTGATAGTGGAGGGTCGAATTAACAACCTTGCTGTCGTAGCTTTCGGCTTCCTTCATGAAAATCTGACGCTGTTCCTCGGCTAGGGGTGTCGGGATGAAGTCGCAGTTATTGACACGCGCGAGCGGTCCGACACGGTACCAGCCATTTTCCTTGCCGAGGTCCTTTATGAACGGGAATTTCATGTATGACCATGATCGGACTTCCTCGCGGATATAATCGAGGTAGTTTGCGTAATCCACGCCATCAAAAATAATTTCGCCGTTCGGATCTTTCGCTCTGAGAACACCGTGATAGAGGTCCATCGCGCCGTCATCGCGGACAAGTGAGAGATGGTTCGATGGAAACGCGCCGAAAGTTTTCATCAGATCGGGCGACTGTGCATGGACACTCTTGATCAGTTCGACCGAGGCTATTGCCCATTCAAGCATCTGGTCGATATCTTTCAGGAAGAAATCGCGTTCCTCAATAGTGAGGTTTTTGTTTATACCACCGGGGATCGCGCCGGTGCCGTGGATTTTCTTACCCGCTGTCGCCTTGATGATTTCCTGCCCGTACTTGCGCATCATCACGGCCTGCACGGCGAGGTCGGGATTTTCGTTGATGATATTGATCACATTTCGTTTCTCGACCGGGGCATCGAACCCAAAGAGAAGGTCGGGTGACGCGAGATAAAAAAAATGCAGCGCGTGCGACTGGAGAGTCTGTCCGAGGTGCATGAGCCTGCGCATTTTTTCGGCTGTCGGTGTGAGCTTATCGACACCGACGAGAATATCCGTTGCCTTGGCTGCTGCAAGGTGATGGCTCACCGGGCAGATTCCGCAGAGACGCTGCACGATCACGGGGAGTTCCCAGAAGGGTCGTCCCTGGATAAACCGCTCGAATCCGCGGAATTCGACTATATGCAGCCTTGCCTGCGTGACACGGTTGTCATCATCGAGAAGAAGCGTGACTTTTCCGTGGCCTTCGACACGTGAGACAGGCTCTAGGACGATTTTTTTTGTATCGGTTTTTATTTCTGCGGTGGTCACTTATGCACCTCGTAGTATCAAGATCATCATGTATTGAAAATGTATGTTTCAATCAGTCGTATTTTATCAGCTCGTATGGAAGCTCAAGTTTTTCTTTTCCGGAGAGGAGAAATACCAGGGTCTCCCAGATAGCGTCGGCGGACGGCGGACACCCGGGAAGGTGATAGTCGACTTTCACAACCTCATGGACCGGATAAACCTTATCGAGCATGATCGGGATTTCGGGATCGTTCGGAATGGCGCCGTCTACAACCGAGGGACCGTCAACATACGCCTCCTGCAGGCATTCCTTAATTGGAACGGTGTTCCGCATCGCCGGGATGCCGCCGGTTGTCGCGCAATCGCCGATAACGACCAGTATCTGGCATTTCTCTCGGAATTCGTGAAGGACCTCAAGGTTTTCGGAATTCGCAATTCCACCCTCGATGATTCCAACCATGCACTCTCCGAGTTCCTTTATATCATTGATAGGTGATCGGTCGAATTCGACAAGCTCCGCGAGTTTCAGGATGCGGTCATCGATGTCCAGAAGGGACATATGGCATCCGAAACAGCTCGCGAACGCCACGGTGGCAACTTTAGGTTTTGGGTTATCGGTCATAATTCGGTCTCCAGAAAAGAATGCGGACGGGGACGTCCACAATACAGCCGGCGGGACGCCCGCGCTACAGGAAAATTGCTATTTAGAGATAGCATCTTCAAGGTAATGCGTTACTCCTTCGGTTTGATATCCGAACCGATTGGGTTTACATCGTATGGTCGTTTTCCGATTGGCGTCCGGAACGCGGTGTCTTTCACAAGGATCGCCCCGACCGGACATACCGAAACGGCTTTATCATCGACATTCAAATCGGTACCGGAAAGATTGTCTTCCGAATCGACACCAATTTTCGTCTCAATACCTCTCTCGATCATCCCGAACACATGTTTGCCATCGATTTCATGACTGGTCCGCTCGCACCGTCCGCACTGGATGCATCGGTTCCGGTCAAGATAAATATTCGGATGGCTCGCGTCGACATCCCGTTTCGGGAAGATGTACGGGTAGCGGGGGATCAGAATGCCGAATCTGTACGCGAGCGCCTGAAGTTCGCAGTGTCCGCTTTTCTCGCAGAACATGCAGTAATGATTGCCCTCGACCAGCAGCATTTCGATCATCGCCCTGCGTAAATCATCGAGTTCCTCATCCCCTTCGTTGACAATCTCCATGCCGTTCTCGACAGGTGTCGTGCACGCTGCCATGAACCGACCGTTGATTTTCACCGTGCAGACCCGACAGCTTCCATGCGGGGTGATGTCCGGATGGTAGCAGAGATGCGGGATGTAGATACCTGCATCCAGTGCGACCTCCAGGATTCGTTGGTCAGGTCGGGCTTTTAATTCAACACCATCTATTGTGATCGTAATTTCATCGCTCATGATATTCTCCGTCAGTTCATTTGAAATCCGCGGCGCGACGACCGATTTCGATGGCCGCATCCATGTCGTGAACCGGGATAAATTCCTCGTCGCTCAGGAGTTCGTTGTATATCTCAGGGAAATTTTCAAGTGTTGATAAAACAGGATTTGGCGATGTCAGTCCCATGCCGCAGCGGCTCATTACGCTGATCGTATTGCCGAGTGATTTCATGTACTCAAGATCGCTCTTTGTTCCCCGACCCGCCCTGACCTTTTCAAGCCTGTCGAGAAGCAGCTTGTTGCCGATCCTGCATGGCGTGCAATGTCCGCAGGATTCCTCGACGAAGAACTTCATGAAATCAGAGACGATCAAAAGGAGATCTCTTTCAGGACCGATGATAATTATCGCGCCGCCGGTCGCGAGATCCTCGAACGCGATTTTTCGTCCGAAATCATTCCTGCCGATACATATTCCGGATGGTCCGCCGACCTGCACCGCCATCGCGTTACCGCCACCGACCTCTTTCAGAAATTCATCGATTGTGATTCCGAACGGGAACTCGTAGACACCGGGATTTTCGCAGTCGCCTGAGACGCTCAAAACTTTCGTGCCGGATGATTTCTCCGTTCCGATTGACGTGAACCAGTCGGCTCCGTTCTCGATAATTCGCGCCGCGCATGAAAGGGTTTCGACATTGTTGACCGAGGTCGGCTCCGACATGTAGCCGTCTGAAACCGGGAACGGCGGACGGTCGCGGGGTTCGCCGCGCTTTCCTTCCGCCGACTCGATAAGCGCGGTTTCCTCACCGCATATGTATGCGCCTGCGCCCATCCGGATTTGTATATCGAAATTGAAACCGTCCTTTCCTGCTATGTTGTTTCCAAGAAGGTTTGCGTTTCTCAGTTCGTTGAGAACATTTTCAAGGTACGCGCGAAGGTATTCATACTCGCCACGGAGGTAGAGGATTCCTTCTTCCGCTCCAAGCACATACGCCGCGACAGTCATTCCCTCGAAGACAAGCTCCGGACATTCGGTGAGGATGACACGGTCCTTGAATGTACCCGGCTCGCCCTCATCAGCGTTGCACACGATATACCTGGTATCGGACTCATTTTTCAGGCAGAAATCCCATTTCAGGCCGCATGGAAAACCCGCTCCGCCTCGTCCGCGAAGGTTGGATTTCTTGACCTCTGCCAGCACGTCCATGGGGTCCATCGCGACCAGCTTCCTGACAGCCGCGCCGGTCTCGCGGTCGGCGAGAATCACATCGCCTGCTTTCCGGATGTGGTTGCCGACCATCGAGTGAATTAATTCAGTTGAGTTTTTACCGTCGCCAAAGTCTTTCACAAAGTCGTCAACAGGTGCGCCGGTTTTAATATGGGCAACGATTTCCCTGGCTTTATCAGGAGTGAGATTAGTGAAAACGATCCCGTTTATCAGAGCGGCGGGTTCCTGATCGTTCATCCCGATGCAGGAGGTCCATTCAAGCCCGATGGGGTCATCCTCACAGGATTCTCCAAACGCCGATCCGACGACATCTTCAAATGCCTTCGCGATTTCGGGCGCTCCATTCATACTCGGAACCGCGCCTTGGGAGAGATAAATCGTGGTCCGGCCTTTGGGCTTACGGGTGAGGAAATGATAGAAACTGACGACTCCTTCAACCTCAATCCTGTGGATACCCATCGCGGATGCTATCGCGTCGATGGCCTCATTTGAGACACATCCGCATTGCTGCTGTACATCGCGGACGATGTCCATGAGGTGGTGTCGGTCGGTGCCGTATTTTTGAACGATGTGAGCCGCATCAACGGTCGTTTTATCCTTTGTTAGAGCCATTCATGGCCTCCAGAACAGATTGCGAAATTAATGAAACCAAGGCGAAGAATCTTACCACAGGAATCTCGCCTTGTGAAATATTTCGCAAGCATTTTTTAATAATATTTCCGGGTAAATGAAATGGTGAAAAACGGGTTGTAATCAGGAAAAAAAACGGGGGGGCAGATATTTTCAGAGTAATCCCATTAACTAACTGTTGGTTAAATTCTGCGGCAGGCTGATGGTGTCTCAGAATTATGAATCTACTGGTCTATTGATAAACTATCGATTGATTTTAAC
>CBDUUJ010000016.1:0-15532 GCA_965370205.1 uncultured bacterium | reverse complement strand
CTATCCGATGAGGCGGGGCTCTTCAAGTCATTTACTTTTTACCGGACACTAGTGGAAAAATATCTATTATTTCAGGATTGGCGGGATCGGAGAAATCCACTGTTTTGAACGACTGGTAATCATCATTGTGGTCGTAAAAGTATCCTATATCATCGGATATTCGTCCCAGCACCGGGTAATTAAGACAGTTCACCGAACCAACCAGCCCTGGCATTTCGTCGGATATATCGAATACTGTGAGTCCCTTGTATTTTTTAAGCGTATACAGCTCATTCGTGATACCGTCGAGCCCGCCAAACTCGTCATTATTAGTATATGTACTTACCAATACGGGATTGACCGGATCCATGATATTGACAGTAAAAATTTTGTACGTGTCGGCGCCTGTAACCTGTGTGTACGGCACTATTGCCGCAACATACTCCGGCTTTTCCGGCAGATCCACATAACCTTTATAATCCAGCGTATAATCATATTTGATGTTGTATGTCCTCAGTTTGTTGGAGGTCGGGTTAATGGTTGTATGGACTTTGACAATTGCATCGCCGTAAATGTCAAAGTCCCTGTTCATTGTGTTGTACAGGAGTTCAAATCCTGTCTGCTCGACATTATAGGGGTCCTCTACATTATACATGGTGAAAACATCGCTGGACATCATCAATATGGATGTGTATGTACCGAACGGGCATAAGCAGTCCATTTTTCTTACACCATTAAAAGCACTAAAATTGACGACGTGTGCCGGATATGCAGGATTAGTTTCATATGCATAGATATAAACCCAGTCTGTTTCCCCTTTATAAAAATACAGGTATTCATCGGACATCGTAATCAGGTCAAGATATGATGAAAAAGCAATTATTTCGCCGAAATTCACAGGCTGGGTCGGGTCGTAGAAGTTGATATAGTGAAGATCAGGCGGAGTATCGTCGGATAAAAAGTACATGTGCGGATAAAGAAATGCTGGATCGCCCTTGACGCTTTCATATGACCGGTATACCGGAACCGGATTCGCCATATCGGAAACGTCATAAACCCATATACCGGTATCTCCCGCCATGTAAAGATAATCACCGTGGATCTTTACCCATTCAGCTTCGAGGTCGAGAAACCCGGTTGAAATGTCGGTCGGATCGAGCGGTGGCAGGGATTCTGTAAAAAAAACAGTTTCAAGAAAATATGTTGCTGCGTTACCGTTCGTGCCGGATGTAGAAACCGATATGTAATAAGTTCCGGAATCCAGATCGAGCGGACTTAAGTCTATTTCCAGTTCCTGACTTGAACCATCCTCCGCGATCACATTGTAATTATCGTCATACAAAGCCAGGTTAAAATAAGCAACATTTGAGCAGGCATATAATTTACCGACTGTAACCTCCTCGCCGTACGGGACCTGGAGCTTATAGTAATCGACATTGTCAACACCCTCGCACAAATAATCGATAACAGAATCTTTCATGCCGATGTCGGCAGCGGAATCGAAATCATTGTTCGAATCTGCTTCGCAAGGGGGATCGACAATCGACACCGTAGTTGTATCCCAGGCCGCGACAGCATCCGATGGCGCCGGATAACCAAGACCCTGGTCATAGGTGGTACCGTCACTCGAAATAACCTCGACTGCCAGCGTATAATCCCAACTCCACGGTGGTTGGGCTATGCCGGTAAGATCATGTAAAAAAATCGCCGCATCTCCTACAGTGCCTCCCATAGAAAAATCAATACCGCCGCTGTATAAATTAGGGCAGTACACCTTGACAGAACTCGCTTCAGGGTAAGTGTTACCGTTTAACTGTCCCTGCCAGTCATGAATGGTTGTCATCAGGCGAAGCACGCCGCCGGAATTACCGCTTTCCGTATCATAGAAAAGAGAATTCTTGGTCACTTTCAAATCAACGATGTAAGGTTCGGGCTGGTTGGCCTCGATTGGAAAGTCATCGGGGATTTCCGATGGAGGATTGGGAGATGGTGCCGCCCATGACGCATCAATTGCGTAGCCGTAGCGAATTTCCGGTCCCGGGTCCAGCGGGAACTGGATTCGGTAACGTCTTGTATTGCTCGCTCCTGCTGAAAATACTCCACGCCCCTGGTCGTCATCCAGCGGTACCGAGTACAACTCGCTCAAATCAGTTGTTGCGTCCAGTATGTCCGCGAAATATTTATAGGGGTTGACCTGTGCGTTCAGAATGTATGGCGGCTGGTTTGCCAGATAACCATGCTCATATCCGAACATACCGGCCTCAGTGAATCCGGTCGGATTCCACCATCGAGAGTAACCATCACCATTCAGCAACAGGGTGTTACCGAAGATCAAATTGTTTATCGTTAAGCTTCCCGGAGATATCAATATCCCCTTGACATCGAATCCCGCAAGGTTCGATTTCAGCGGGAACGGATGGGTCAGCGTTACATCGAAAGTGAAAATACCATTCGGGGGGTCATGTTCACCCGGAACTCCCTTAGCCGTAACTCCCATTGTGGAATTCAGGACTCCGGTCAGGTTGAGATGCAATTCGGCGGATCGGAGTGGGAGAGTTTTTATTTCCATGCTCCCGGTATCGACCATAAGGGAATAGTAACCAAAACAATGATGGGATTGTCCGGCAGTCCGGATCTGTGCCGGTAATGGGTCTGAATTAAATTGTGTATCGGGGATCGCAGGATCTCCATGACAGCTCAGCAGACATAGCATGATGATACAGATCCCTGAAAAATGGCCTGGAATTGCCTTGTGCATGATTTTCCCTCCAAAGATAACCTGACTAATTTTAACACATATAAATGATTGAAATTCGAAAAAAAAAGAGCTCATGCTATGCGAAGGCTTATTGAAAATCGTCATGTGATTATTTTCACAACAAATTTGCATTACATAGCAAATTGGTTTGACAACCCATTATCCGGGTACTATCCTTCCTATTCCTAAAATAAACGCTGAATGCATTCCGGCGTGGGGGAAATTGCTTCCCCCATCCGGATGAGATACCGAGTTGACTGGAGGATTACTTTGACAAGCCGTGTATTGATAATCGACGATGAGGCCGAAATCCGGAGAAATCTCACGATCGGCCTTACACAGGAAGGCTATATTGCAAACGCCTGCCCCGACGGAATATCCGCGATTCATGAATTAAATAATGCCAGGGAAAAGGGAATCGCCTACGATTACCTTGTGACGGATATTTTCATGCCTGATATCGACGGGTTGAAAATACTGAAAGTAATCAAAACCCTGCATCCCGACCTTCCGGTGCTTGTTATCACGGGATTCGGCGATGAAGCTCTCATGCATACGGCGCTTGCCGAGCATAACACCGGTTATCTCGACAAGCCCTTTGAGATCTCCGACCTTGTTAAGGCTCTCAAAGAGCTTTCCCCCGGCTCCACAGCGGAAAAAGTGGAAGCCGGAAGTGCTGACGCGGCGGACCAGGGCATGCGTGAATCCGTAAGCGCCTACCTTACGATCAGAATTACAAACCCCGCGAGAAGCATGGAGATTTTCGATGCGCTTTACCAGATGGAGGGAGTCCAGTCGTGTGAAGCGGTGAGGGGCGAATTCGACATTATCATTCTGGCCCAGGGATCAACAAAAGAGGAGATAAACGACCTGTTTGAGAGGATCACCGCCATGGATGGACTGGAAGTAGCTTCCATGTCCGAAGTGGAACGTCCCAGTCTGGACCGTGATGTGAATGAGTTTATCGATATTTATTCCAAGGCAGTGAAACAGCAGGCGCAGGCGTCTCCCGAGAAACAACCCGGGACCACAAGCTATCTCATTATCGATATCGATAAAAACTCAATCCAGCAGATATTCACAACGGTTTTCTTCATTGATGAAGTTGTGTTCTGCGATGTGATCGACGATGGATCCAAACTGGTCGGGATGATCACCGGGCAGGGAGCGGTCGGACGCACTCCGAAAATTATCGAGAAGCTGAATCAGATCGACGGTGTTCTCCGTGTACGCGAAGCAACGATAATCAAGCTCGTTGAGAATTGATTTTTTTCAATCAGGTTACACGAGCAATAGAATATATTTTAAGAAATTATTGGTGCCTTCCCTGTTACAGGGCAAGGCATCTGTTATCTAAGGACTTGATAAATATCGGATAACATCCGGAGCAAGGAGAAATCCACGATGGCTTACAGGGAAGATGATTTCAGTTACCGTCTGTGGCGGTACGACGGAGCACCGGGAGAATTGATTCCGCTTCTTCAGTCCGCGCAGGATCATTTCGGCTACATACCCAGAAGAGCCATAAGCTACATTTCGGACGTAACCGGAATTCCGGAGTCTGAAATTTACGGCGTCACAACTTTCTACAGCCAGTTCCGTCTGCGGCCAATGGGAAAGAACCTGATACGGGCATGTGCGGGTACGGCATGTCATGTCTCGGGATCGAAGATGATCATCGAGACAATCGAGGACGAGCTTGGTATCGAGGTTGACGGCACGACAGAGGACGGTCTGTTCACATTGAACACGGTCGCGTGCATCGGTTGCTGCTCTCTTGCGCCGGTGATTATGATCAATGACGAGACATTCGGACGGCTCACGCCCGCATCGTTGAGAAAGCTCTTAAAGAAAACCAGACGAAAAGAAATCGCCGCCGAAAGAGAGAACGCGTCGGCAGGTTGCAGTGAAAAATCCTGAATGTACAAGTGCGGCGGGTTGATTGTTATTGATTGTTTATGAACATTTCGGAGTAATCCAATGAAAAAATGCATTGTTGGAATGGGCACATGCGGATTATCGGCGGGAGCGCAGCAGACCTACGACAGGCTGAACGATCTTCTCACCGAAAATCCCGGCGCCTTTGAACTTTGCCGCACGGGCTGTATCAGCATGTGCTACCGGGAGCCGCTGGTTGAGATCAGGGAGGACGGGACTCGGATTATCTATGGCGATGTCACACCGGAACTTGCAGATGAGATATTTCAGTCGCATATCCGGGGCGATAAGGTTCTGGAGGATCATGTCGCTCTCAGGATCGCTCCGGACGGGACACAGAGCGGATCGGAAATTGAATTCAATCAGCTTCAGCACAGGATAGTCCTCCGAAACTGCGGCACGATCGATCCTGAATCAATTGACGAATACGAAACCGCTGGTGGATACACTGCGATCCGCAAGGCTCTCCTTGAGATGACACCGGACGAGATCATCAAGGAGATGAAGGATTCCGGTTTGAGGGGACGCGGAGGCGCGGGATTTCCGACCGGGCTTAAATGGTCCTTTGCCGCAGGAAACAAAGGCGATATCAAGTACGTGGTCTGCAATGCCGATGAGGGAGACCCCGGAGCTTTCATGGACCGCTCGGTGCTCGAAGGCGATCCGCATTCGGTTCTTGAGGGAATGATAATCTGCGCGAAAGCGATCGGCGCATCGTTTGGCTATATCTACTGCCGTGCGGAATATCCGATGGCGATCCGCAGGCTGAATATTGCTATCGACGCCGCAAGAGAAAAGGGCTACCTCGGAAAAGACATCCTTGGATCGGGACTTGATTTCGACGTAAAAATAAAACAGGGCGCTGGTGCGTTTGTATGCGGCGAGGAAACCGCGCTGTTCGCGTCAATCGAGGGACAGAGGGGCATGCCGCGAATCAGGCCCCCGTTCCCGGCGGAGAAGGGTCTCTGGCAGAAGCCGACGAACAATAACAACGTGGAAACGTACGCGAATGTGCCGTGGATTATCGTCAACGGCGCCGGAGCATACGCCGCGTTCGGAACCGAAAAAAGCAGGGGAACAAAAGTTTTCGCGCTTGCGGGAAAAGTTGTTCATGGTGGACTTGCCGAGGTTCCGATGGGTACACCGATCCATGACCTGGTTTTCAAGATAGGTGGAGGTATTAAGGAAGGCCGGAAATTCAAAGCTGTTCAGATGGGAGGACCCTCCGGAGGCTGTATCCCATCGGAACTTGACAACACGCCTGTGGATTTCGAATCCATTCCCGCTACCGGCGCGATCATGGGATCGGGCGGCATGGTTGTGCTCGACGATTCCACGTGCATGGTTGAGATGGCGAGATTTTTCCTTGAATTCACGCAGAACGAGTCATGCGGAAAATGCACTTTCTGCCGTATCGGAACGCTCAGGATGCTTGAGATCCTCACAAGGATTACCAAGGGAGAAGGTGAGCCGGAAGATATCGACAAACTTGTCACGCTGGGCAATCGGATCAAGGAAGCAAGCTTGTGCGGACTCGGCCAGACCGCCCCGAATCCGGTTCTCTCAACAATACGCTACTACCGAGATGAGTACGAAGCTCATATAAACGACAAACGCTGTCCCGCCGGAAGTTGCGATGCTCTTGTGGACTTTTTCATCGATCCGGAAAAATGCACCGGCTGTACGATCTGCGCGAAAAATTGTCCGGTGGATGCAATCACGGGCGAAGCGAAAGAAGTGCATGTTATCGACAACTCGCTCTGCGCGAAGTGCGGCAAATGTGTGACCGTCTGTAATTTCAACGCTGTATACAAGAAGTGAGTATAGAAAGGGACACCTGCATTTCGAGGACGAAATGAGGTGTCCCCGGAAATAGGCTCTAAGTTTGTCAAAGGATGCTGAGAGCACTAAGAGCTTCTAACAAACAAAGGATATGAACTGAACAAAGGATATGAACTGAACAAAGGATATGAACTGGGGACACCTCTTTTCGTCCTCGAAATGCAGGTGTCCCCGGAAATAGGCTCTAAGTTTGTCAAAGGATGAAGAGAGACACATTCTTATGGAAATGATAAAGATAAAAATCAACGGGCAGGAAATCGAATGCGAACCGGGGAAGACCATCCTCGAAGTGGTCAGGGAAAACGACCTGGACGACATCCCGACACTCTGTTATTCGCCGGAGCTGACTCCATACGGATCATGCTTCGTTTGCGTTGTGGAGGTAAAGGGACGCGGGAACCTTGTCCCGTCATGCGCTACAAGAGTCGCTCCGGACATGGAAGTGGAAACCCGGAACGAGCGGATTATCGCCTCCAGGAAAACAGCGTTCGAGCTGCTTATGTCAAATCACTACGCGGACTGTGTCTCTCCATGTCTTGAGGGATGCCCCGCGAATGTCGATGCCCAGGGTTATATCGCTCTCTCCGCAATGGGCCAGTACAGAAAAGCGGTTGACCTTATCCGCGAATCGAATCCGCTGCCCGCTGTCTGCGGACGGGTCTGCGTGCGAAAATGCGAGATTGTCTGCCGTCGTAATGACGTGGACTCGCCTGTCGGAATTAACGCGATCAAGAGATATGTCACCGACGCTCCCGGAATTTATGACGGCGAACCTGAATGCGATCCGCCGACCGGAAAAACCGTGGGGATCATCGGTGCGGGTCCGGCGGGACTGACCGCCGCATGGTTCCTTGGAAGGCTGGGTCATAAACCGATTATTTACGAAGCGCAGGAACGATCCGGAGGCATGCTCCGATACGGCATCCCTGTGTACAGGCTTCCGGACGATGTAATCGATGCGGAAGTGGAATATATCCAGAGAACCGGCGCCGAGATTAATTACAACGTTCATGTCGGGAAAGACATCACGCTTGATGAATTGATGAAAAAGCATGATGCGGTATTCCTCGGAGCAGGCGCCTGGACCGGTAAGCCGATGAGGGTTGAGGGCGAGTTCGATACGGAGGGAATTGTCACCGGCGCGGATTTCCTGGTTGAAAAAGCTGACAATCCGGAACCGGTTTCCGGAATAGTTGTTGTTGTCGGCGGCGGAAACACTGCGATGGATGTCGCGAGGACATCATGGCGTCTCGGTGCGGACAAAGTAATTATTCTCTATCGCAGAACAAAGGATGAAATGCCCGCGGACAGGATGGAAATCGAGGACTGTCTCGAAGAGGGCATCGAAATTATCGAGCTTGCCGCGCCGATTGGGATTATCGCCGAAAACGGAAAACTGAAGGCGCTTCGCTGCCGCAGGATGAAACTTGGCGAGCTGGACAAATCGGGCAGACGCCGTCCGGTTCCAATCGAAGGTTCAGAGTATGACTTTCCATGCCAGATGGTGGTTTCGTCAATCGGACAAGCTCCGGTTCTGGACGGATTGACAGAGGCAAAGGACAGCAAGCTGGAACTTACAACGTGGAACACCATCGCGGTCAACACAAACACGATGGAGACCAATATCGATGGTCTTTTCGCAGGCGGGGATGTCGCGGATGACGGCCCCACGGTCGTTATTGATGCTGTCAGGGACGGGCAGAGAGCCGCGAAAACCATTCATGCCTACTTCACCGGACAGGAGATTCCACGGAAGCCGTTTATTGTGACCAAGGAATTCTGGAGCAAACCGGGTACGGCGGAACTGGGAACAGTCAAGGAATCCCCGCGTCACGAAGTACATATGATCGATGTCGAATCGAGACGTGGTAAATTCACGGAGGTCGCGACCGGATTCGAGTACGAGGATAACGTCCATGAATGCGACCGCTGCCTGTCGTGCGGGTGCGTTCGATTCGACGACTGCGACTTGAGATTGTACGCCGAGGAATACGGCGTGGACATGAACAGGTTCAAGGGTTACGTGCGCAAACATAAAGTCGATGACCGGCATCCGTATATCATTTACGACCCGAATAAATGCGTTCTCTGCGCAAGGTGCATAAGGACCTGCGAAAAGGTGCTTCCCATCTCGGCTCTCGGACTTGTCGGCAGGGGATTCAAAACCGAGATGCGCCCTGCCATGAACGATCCGCTCGTGGAGACAAGCTGCGTAAGCTGCGGGAACTGCATCGACGCTTGCCCGACAGGCGCTCTCACCGCGAAATATCCCTTCCCCGGACGGGCTTCGCTGGATACTGAAGATATTTCAACTTACTGCGGATTCTGCTCGCTCGCATGTCCGATCACAGTAAAGAAATTCGGCGATAACCGCTACTATATCGGACCGTCGGGAGTTCCAGGCGAATACCTTTGCAGGTACGGCAGATTCGGTCACGAACTTTTTATCAGGAAGAGAAGGATCACGTCGCCGGAGGTCCGCGAGGACCATACGAAGCGGAAGGTCGATTTATGCGAAGCCGGGAAACAGATCGTCTCAGGAATGAAAGGAATTATCGACAAACACGGAGCGGATAAAGTCGCGGTTTTCGTATCGCCTGAATTAACAAACGAAGAACTGTACCTTGCGGCAAAAATCGCAATGGAAGGTATCGGAACAAACAATATCGCCTCACTTTCGATTCTTGGCACCGGAAACAGGGCGGGTATTCTTGACGAGTCTTTCGGTTACACGGCATCGACCGCAGACAGGTCCTGCATAAACAATGCCGATCTCATCATCTGCAACAACACGGCAATTGAATCGGATCACCTGATTCTCGCTGTGGAAGTCATACAGGCGGTAAAGGCCGGCGCGAAACTTATCGTCTCCAATTCCACGCTCGATATCACCGATCAGATTCTCTCGACATTGGCAATGGACCCGATGCGGGGGAGAGCGGCGGTTCTGTGGAACGGGGTCATGCAGATTCTTCTGGACGAGGGTTATTTCAATCCGGACACCGTAAAATCCATTCCGGGAGCTAAGGAATATCTAAAGGACAGGGATTTCCAGCTTGATAATGTGGCGGATCAATCGGGAATCGATGCTGAAAATATTCGCAAAGCGGCAGAAATTATCCGTGAGTCAAAAAGAATCGTCTTCATTCACAGCCTTGATCGCGCGCAGGATCACGCGCCTGGGGATGTCGAGACGCTTGCCAATTTTGTGGTTCTTCTGAAGGCCGCTGGAATCGAGGCGGACCTGCTTCTGCCGAGAATTGCTTCCAACAGCGCGGGTCTTGAGATCATGGGAGCCGATCCGGCGTTCGCGGCGGGGAAGGTTCCATGTGCTGAGAGTATCGCCGGAGCGAGAAGCCATGAGGACTTATGGAACCTTCTCAAGAGCGGCGAGATCAGGGGGGCTTTAGTGATCGGTGAGGACCCGCTTGCATGGCCGAATACCGGTCACTGGTTCCATAACATTGAATTTATGGCGGCAATGGACTGGACGAATACCGAGACAACGCAGTTCGCGAACGTGGTGCTGCCCGGCTCCACTTACCTGGAAACCAAAGGAACGAGATGCAACTTCGAGGGTAGGCTGATTGATTTCACTAATGCCGTTGAACCGCCCGCCGGTGTATCGGGTGTTGAAGTGCTGCAGGAACTTGCCGGAGAATTCGGGATTAAGACGTCGGAAAATGTCACAGCGGAAATCCGGGAGATCATCAACGATAAACTGGGCGATGCTGCGTGTTTCTACTGGAACACCGGTCAGGAACGCGTGTTTGACAGAGAGATGCGACTTGTTGCTGTCGCTGCCGACATTCAGGCCGGACATATTCAGCCCCCGCTTACGCATGGAGAGATGTACAAGAGGGAGATTCGGGAAGTCGGCACTGATCGGTTCCGGGTCAGATAAAGTGACGTATAATAGTGAGTCACCGAGTCTGGTGGTGCCTCCAAGCGAGTCTGCATCCGGTGGCGCCTCCAAGCGAGTCTGCATCCGGTGGCGCCTCCAAGCGAGTCTTCAAGCTTGGAGGTGCATGTGAATCGAAAATTTATTCGTGATGGCTGAGTTATCATAAGAATGAGGAAAGGGGATAAACATGCTCCAGCTCGAAAGCTTCTATTCCTTCATTGAAAACAATTTCGACTACCTGCTTGTTGTGGATAGCGACGAGTGTGTAATACATGTCAGCCGGTTCCTCATGAGAGATTGCGAGCCAGGCACTTCACCGCTGAAAGGGAAATATCTAAAGGACATCCTCACGGAATCATCACTGAACACATTCAGAACCGCGATAGAGCAGGTCCGCGCGGGAAGTCGCGGCATAGCTGTTTATTCTCCTCTGTGTAATGAGAACCTTTCCATTTCCCTGAAGCACGGTTGTGCGAATATCGATGGCGGTGAGTTCTATGTCTTCTTTGGAAACAAACTTGAAGGTCTCAGCAAACAGGAGGAGTGGGAGAAGGAAGAGAGAATCAAGGAGCTGGCATGTATTTATAATGTGGCTGAATGGATAGAAACTTCAGGCTCAATCAATGAATTTTTCACAGGACTTCCAAGGTATCTTGCGCCGGGCATGCTCTATCCTGACGGGGTAATGATTTATTCCCTTTATCAGGGAGTTGAATACGGCCAGAAACCGTCTCCAGACAATCACATATCCGTCAGGCTTGTCGTTGGAAAGAAAGACCAGGGAGAGATACAGGTCGGGTATCTTGATGACGATAAATATGAACTGCTTCCCGAGGAGCAGATGCTGCTCGATGAGATCGGGAGAACTCTCAGCCTCGCCCTTGAACGCAAGGAATTAGAAGAACGGCTTACCCTGAAACAGGATGAAGAAGCTGAGTTTAACAGACACCTGAAGGAACTCGAGCGGGAGATTTCCGAAAAAACCCGGGAACTGGAGGAACAGAAATCCAAGCTAGGTATTGTGGATTCCTACCTGGACAGAGTCAAGGAGGGCTGGGAGGAGTCTAAAGTCAGGCTGGAAACCATGTTCAAGGCGATTCCCGACGATATGGTCATGCTGGACAAGAAGCGCAGGATAATCATGACCAATCGGGAGGATATTGAGCCGGGAGAATATTGTTTCAAGGCCTTTTTTAATCGGGATCGTCCATGCGAGGACTGCCGACTCGCGAGGATTCTTCGGGACAAAACTCCGCTTACTCTCACAATAAAACACGAAAATCGGTACCTGGAAGTTCATGCGCTGCCGGTTTATAACCAGGATCATGAAGTTGACGGCATACTGGAATTCTACAGGGATGTAACGCTTGAAAAAACCTACGAGCAACAGCTTCAGCAGGCCGACAAGCTCGCATCACTCGGACAGCTTGTCAGCGGAATCGGCCACGAAATCAATAATCCGAACCAGTTCATTCGCGGGAATATAAGAATCATCAAGCAATCCCTCGAGGACATGCTGCCCATTGTCGACGAGCACTTCAAATCACATCCGGATCTGGAAATCGCCAGGCTGAAGTATAATTTCTTCCGTCAGCATATAATGACCCTTGTCGATGACATGGATCATGGCTCCAAGAGGATTAAAAAAATTATCGAGAGTCTCCGTACATTTGTACGCAAGGACGAGGGACTGCTGGTCGACACGGTTGATATAAACACGCTGATAGAGGCCAGCACCAGACTGGTCCACAACCAGGTGCATAAAAACGCCGATATCAAACTCGACCTTGCTGAGAACCTTCCGATATTCAACGGGAACTCCCAGAAAATCGAACAGGTTCTTATCAATTTGATTGTCAATGCCAGCCAGGCGATACCGGACAATGAAAAGGGACTGATAACCATCAGGACCATGATTGAAGACGGGAGCGTTGTTGTGGAAGTTGAGGACAACGGGAAGGGAATGGATCAGAGAACACAGAAACAGGTTTTCGATCCTTTCTTTACGACAAAAAGAGCGAAGGGCGGCACAGGTCTCGGCCTGTCGATAGCATACAAGATAATTGAGGAGCATGGCGGAAGCATTTCAGTGACCAGTGAACCCGGATCGGGCACTGCTTTCACTATCAGATTTCCGGTAAGGGCTGTCGCAGATACTGCTGTGAAGGAGAAACGATGAAAAAAATACTTGTTGTTGACGATGACGTTGCCGTGACCAATTACCTCATGGTTTCTCTCATGCAGACCGGCGTATTCGAACCCAGCATCGTGAATGATTCCAGGGATGTTGCCGATCTGATGGACCGGGAGGAATTCGATATCATTCTGCTGGACATGGACATGCCCAATGTGAGCGGCATGGATATCCTTAATTGTCTGAGAGAGAAGGGGGACAATACTCCCGTGGTTATCCTCACCGGCGTAAGCGACGTCGATCTGGCGGTCAAGGCAATGAAACTTGGCGCTTTCGATTACCTGATTAAACCGGTTGATGACGACAAATTGTTGGAAGTGCTCGACAACGCCATTGAGCACGGTGTACTGCATCGATCCATCGAGGATCTTCCCGGTGAACTCACACGGGGGGGACTCACGCATGAAGCGGCATTTGAGCATTTTCCTACGCAGAACCAGAAAATGATCCGGCTGTTCCACCATGCTGAAAAAATTGCCGCAAGCGATCTGAGCATTTTTATCTGGGGTGAGAGCGGTACAGGAAAAGAAGCGATCGCGAGGGCAATTTACCAGGCGAGCGGAAGAAAGGACAAGCCGTTCGTCGCGATGGAATCGGACAGCCAGGATCAGGACAGGTTCCCCGCGTTTTTCTTCGGCCAGGAACCAGACTGGAGCGGCTCGAAAAAGGAAAGTCCAGGCCTGCTGGAGGAGGCCGACGGAGGAACCATTTTCCTGAACAATATCGATGCCCTTTCACTACCAATGCAGGTGAGGCTTACGCGTGTGATCCAGACCGGTGAATATTACAGGGAAAGCTCTGCAAAGATCAGAAATGTGGATGTCCGCATAATCGTTTCCTCCACTCACGATCTCACAAGTCCCGAATACCATGATACTTTCTCAAGAGACCTTCTGTATCACCTGATGATAAACTCGATCAGGATTCCGCCGCTTCGGGACAGGATCGATGATATCCCCCTGCTGGCTGATTATCTCCTGAAAGAAGAATCTGCAAAAACCGGAAAATCGTTTAAGGGTTTCTCAGATGAGTTCATTCAGCTCTTAAAAAAATACAGCTTCCCGGATAATGTTCAGGAGTTGCGTACTATCATCGCAGGCGCGGTGGCAAACGAGGAAACGGATTCAATTACTGTGGATTCCCTCCCTTACTATATCAGCAAACGAGTCAAACCTGGGGAAATCGAAGCTGAAAAACCGTTCCTTTCAAGAAAACTGAATGAAGTAATTAAAGAGCATGTTGCACTGACCCTGAAACATTTCGGGCAGGACAGAGAAAAAGCCGCGCAGGAACTGGGGATATCGCTTGAGGAGCTGGACCGGATTACCGGAACTTCCTGAGCAAAAGAAAAAACAGTCGGTTTTTATTTAAGGCGCCTGATTAATAAAACATATATATACCAAACGATAATCGAAAGGACTGCCAGGACGGCTTCACTGCCGTGCGCCGCCTTTGCTGCAGGTATGAGCTGACCCGGAAATGTGTGGGTCGTGGCGATCGGGTTCCACAGTAAAAGACCGGTGATCCCGATAACAAGCCCGCCCCAGACAATCTCCCAGTGCTGGATTTTCATGATGAAGATATATAGACAGGGCTTTGGTTTTTCGGGATGCGCTCCAACATTGTATCTGAATGTATGAACAGCCGAACGAGCATCGATGGGTTTCGGTAAAATACGAAATAAACGTTTCATCCTGATATTCCGAACGTAGAAAATCCCGACATGCAGAAGAATCTGGACCATCATGATAACTCCGCAGACGAGATGAATTGTCCTGACATTTTCGATTCCGCCCGGACCGCCGACGATCAATTGAGGCAATGTCGAGTCGGAATTCATATGCACTAATCCGGTAATCGTAAGGATTGCGAAATTGATCCCGAGAATCCATCTCTCGAATCTGAAGAAGGCCGGATACCTGATAAACACTCCCGGTTTTACAAGTTTTTTCCCCTTTCGCAGATCAACTCTCCGGCGGAAATAATCGAACAGTCCGAAGAACGCAATCCCTCCCAGTACAAGTGGAATCAGGATCGAGTAGTAGAGCCTTATGTAATAGATCAGCGGCCATTGAGTCGGTGTCGGTGGGGAATGAGGAACAAGTGAGTCTGCGAAATTCGCGGTCGCGTCGGGGTGGCATTTCCGGCAGGTCTCAAGCAGACTGGCGCCCATCACAGGACTTCGTGGATCATCCACCGGAAAGACATAATGAGAGCCATGACAGTCGGAGCATATCGGGGCATCCGGACTTCCGGAATTCATTGCGGTGATGTGAACATTATCCCTGTTAATTTCCAACTGGTCGGTGTGGCATCGCGTGCATTCGCGGTTCAGATCGATTTTGTACTCACGGTATGTTGAAGCGGTCAGTTCCGGATGCGGATAGCCCTCGATTTCGATGTGGCATTGATCGCAGGATATGTCCTCCATAGCGTGGGAGTCAGCCTCATATTCATCCCTGTCGATAAAACAGTTTATAACCTCACCTGACGGGAAAGTCATTTCAAGGTTCGGATTTGAATGGCATCTGAAGCAGAGATCGTTAAACTCGATCTCACGAGCGTGCGCGGGATTATCCGCTATGCCGTTCAGCAAAACAGCTATGAAAGCGGAAATGAGAATAATCGGTATGATCCCCGGGGATATCGGGGATCTTCCGTACAACCCACTATTATTTTCGGATTTCAAACTCACAAGGCATTCAGATAGATTTTATTCAGCGGGTATTATACTCAAGAACTGTATAGGTTGTTGAAGATAATCAATTATTGGAAATACAAGGGCGCGACTCCATTATTCGCTGTCTGCTATATACGAAAATACGCTGGTTTTCGATTACTGGCTTTACCTTGACTGTAACGGGCTGATTATGTTAAGAGTACCGGGCAAATTTACCCAAAATAATATATCCTTGTA
>CBDUUJ010000015.1:0-15916 GCA_965370205.1 uncultured bacterium | reverse complement strand
CGGAGATTCCGATTGCGGGTGATGTGAAGTCGCCGGTTATCGAAGAGGACCTTGAGATTCCGTACGATCACAGGTGGGTGAATTTCACTGGCGTTGGTTTCGGCAACCCGCACGCGGTGATTTTCATAACAGGGCTTGATGATGTCCCGCTTCACGAATGGGGTCCGGCGATTGAGAATCAGGCGGAACTATTTCCGGAGAGGGTTAACATTGAATTTGTTCAGGTCATAAGCGAGGACCATGTGAGGATGCGTGTATGGGAACGCGGCGCGGGTGCGACATTGAGCTGCGGAAGCGGTACCGCCGCTGTGCAGGTCGCATGCCGGCTGACCGGGAAAGCAGGAGATAAACTTCGCGTGGATGTCCCCGGCGGATCGCTGATGACCGAATACACCGAGGACGGGCATGTCATGCTGTCAGGTCCGGCAGTTCGTGTTTATACAGGCGAGTGGTTTTAATCGCTACCATAACTGTATCAGAGAATATATCAGAGAATGTATCAGAGCCGCGACTGTCAGGGAGCGGTTAGCAAATATCCCCATTATTAGGTTGATTTCCGATAAAAAATCGATCAAACTTTCCGCTCCATTTAAGAATCAACCGTGTGATTGAGGTGCTTAATAATGACTAATCCAGATACCGGAACATCAATCAAACTGGCGAAGAGACTGGGGGATGTCCCTCCATATCTTTTCCAGCGTATCGACGACATGAAAACCGCTGCGAAAGCGAAGGGGATCAAGGTCATCAGCCTTGGAATCGGCGACCCGGATTCTCCCACCCCTTCCGATCTCGTGGATGAGCTTTATAAATACGCCCAGATAAACGAGATGCAGAAATATCCCGCGTACAAGGGCACTCCTGAATTAAAGGAAGCGATCGCCGGATTCTACAATAGACGTTTCGGTGTCGATCTGGATCCTGAAACCGAAACTCTCGCGCTGATCGGAAGCAAGGAGGGTATCGCCAATCTTGGACTTGCGGTGCTCGATCCCCAGGATATCGTGATCTATCCCGATCCGTGCTATCCGGTCTACCCGATGCTGGCTGTGTTTAACGGATGCGAAAAATATTCCGTTCCGCTTAAGAGGGAGAACGATTTCCTGATCGATTTCGGCGCGATCCCCGATGAGATCTGCGAGCGCGCGAAGCTTATGTTCATGAATTATCCCAACAACCCGACAAGCGCGCTTGCACCGATTGAATTTTTCGAGGAGGCGGTCGCGTGGGCGAAAAAATGGGGAGTCATTCTCGCGCACGACAATCCATACAGCGAAATTTATCAGTCTGACACACCGCCTCCAAGCCTCCTGAACGCGAAGGGCGCGAAAGATATCGCGATCGAGTTCAATACGCTCTCGAAATCCTACAACATGACCGGCTGGCGGATCGGTATGGCTGTCGGCAACGAGGAAATCATCGGAGCGCTCGGGCGTGTGAAGTCGAACATCGATTCCGGCGTTTTCCTCCCGATCCAGAAAGTCGCTGTCAAGGCGCTTAACAAACCGATTGAAGCGGTCGATCCTCTTCGCGCGAAATATGTCGAGCGCAGGAAAGCTGTCGAGGAAGTTCTTGAGGAAGCGGGCTATGATGTCTATCACGGCAGGGGAACGTTTTATGTGTGGGTGCGAACTCCGCAGGGGATGAAAAGTTTCGATTTTGTCGGGGAGGTAATTAACCAAACTGGAATCGTGCTTGGTCCCGGATCGGGCTGGGGAAAAAGCGGCGAGGGATTTTTCCGAATCTGTCTCACCCTCGAAGCGGATGAACTCAGGAAGCATGTGAAGACAATCACCGATAAGTTCCCAGTGAAGTAACTGGATGATTTCGAAACCGAAAGGCGTGATAAGCGAAGATGAAATCTTCAAGGCTGCGGTAGTATGAGCCTGTTAACGGAGGTATGTTATGGCTATTCTGGAAAATCAGCTTCAAACATGGGCCAAACAAGGCGCAATCCAGTCATCTGAGGCTACAAAAGAATCAATTTATAAAGCACTCAGCCATTTGGATTCCCCGGTCAGTAAAAAAGGATATGAACTATATTTACAAGGTTCATATCGAAACAGTACCAATATTCGGGGTGATAGTGATGTTGATGTCGTCGCTCAACTGAACGACACCTTTCAGTACGACATTACAAAACTGCCCGATGATCAGAAAACCGCTTTTCGGTCTGCATTTCCGGATGCTGATTATGGTTGGACCGAATTTCGTAGAGATTGCTTGGCTGCCCTACGAAAATACTATGATCCAAATAATGTTAAACCAAGTAATAAATGCTTAAAAATCAATCCACCATCGATCCCCTTACCTGCTGATGTTGTTCCATGTTCATTATATCGAAAATACAAGTCTTTTTTAGCTCATGATAATCAGGATTATGTGCCAGGCATTCAGTTTTATGCTGTCGATGACAAACGCTGGATTATCAACTATCCGAAGGAACATTATTCCAATGGTGTCAAGAAAATGGATGCCACTGGCAATTGGTTCAAACTCGCCGTGAGAATGTTGAAAAATGCAAGAACTTATATGATTGACAGGGGAGTCATTTCAGAATCCCTGGCTCCTTCTTACTTCCTCGAATGTCTAATATATAATGTTCCGGATGAGAAATTCGGGGAGAGTCATCAGGCTACATATCGGGGAATCGTTGACTGGCTTATTGAGGCCGATATGTCGAAATTCGTATGTCAGAACTGGCAATTCTACCTGTTCGGAAACTCTGAAGAACAGTGGAATCTTTCGGATGCACGGCTTACTGTGAGCAAACTGATTGAACTCTGGAATAACTGGAGGTGACCATGCATCACTACTCGACAGATGCCAGCGAAAGAATCAAGGCTCCGTTCGTGATAGCGGTACTCTCGATTCTTATCGTAATGGTTGTCGACGCCATATTCGCTAGGTTCAACATCCATATCCCCTGGTATGTGGACAAGCCATCAATATTTGGGTTGTACCTCCTATTTTATGGCGTTTATGATCAGTGGTTATGGAAGTTCAACCGCTGGGGAATCCGATTCTCTGCCATTCCCGATCTGGCAGGGACATGGTCAGGACAAATAAAGACAACTTTCGATCCCGAACGCATAATTAACGCTGTTATTTCAATTGAACAAACATGGTCCAAAATCAGGATTCGACTGAGGACGGCTGAATCCAGTTCTCGGTCTACGACAGCCGCAATATTCTGCCGAGATCACTATGAGGCTGGGTTGCATTACAGTTATGTAAACGATCCAAAGGCAACAGTAACAGAAACGATGGTCATGCATAAAGGGTCAGCAAGATTTGAACTTCCTGAAGACGGGAAAACACTTCAAGGTAAATACGATGCCGGCAGAGGACGATCCCAGTCTGGAGATATGAACTTCCAGCTGGTTAACGTGGGATTTACTCAAGCTATTGCGAAACTTGAAGAGAGAGCTGCTAAAGAGGCTAAGGACTGATTAACTATAACTAACAAACCTCGGCTTATAGAATATGCATTTCCGCTGAAGTGCATTCCCGGGCTGCTTTTTTGTCCCCGACGATTATTATTTGGCTCCATCCGTGACTGGCACCGTTTATCAATGGTAGAATAGTGCAGATAATAAAGCATATGGATGCACTTCCCGAAAGAATTAACCCGCTGGTCGGAAAAGGCGATCTCCCTCCCGATCCCGCCGTCGATCCCGACGCGCTTATCTCCATCGTCGTGCCGCTCAAGAACGAGCAGGACACCGTGGTCGAGCTTTACAGGAAAGTGGCTGCGGTTTTCAGGGAGATGGGACGGGACTTTGAGATTGTCTATGTGGACGATGGAAGCACGGACGACAGCTTCAATGTGCTCCATGAATTGTACAGGGAGAATTATGAAACAGTCCGGGTTATCAAATTCAGGCATAACAAGGGCAAAGCGGCTGCGCTTGCGGTTGGATTCGAGCTTGCGAAGGGCGAGATAATCATCACGATGGACGCCGACCTCCAGGATGATCCAGCGGAGATACCACGGTTCCTCGAAGCGCTTGCCAGGGGTGCCGACCTTGTGTCGGGCTGGAAGAAAGTCCGTCACGACCCGTTTCATAAAGTAATTTTCTCCCGTTTTTTCAACTGGGTTGTGAGTTCCGCCGCCGGGTTGAGGCTTCACGATTACAACTGCGGATTCAAGGCGTACCGCAAGGAAGTCCTCGAGGAAATCCACCTCTACGGCGACCTCCATCGCTATATCCCGTTCCTCGCGAATGCGGACGGGTTCACGGTCAATGAGATAATCGTGCAGCATCACCCACGGACGAAAGGCCGGAGCAAGTATGGCGCCAGTCGGGTATTCAAGGGTTTTTTCGACCTGTTCACGGTCATAATGCTGACACGGTTCCGCCGCAATCCACTTCATCTTTTCGGATGGATCGGGACGATTCTCTTTTCTGTCGGACTGATTATCAACCTGTGGCTGACCTGGATATGGATACACGGCGCGGCGATCGGCGACCGCCCGCTTCTGTTCCTGGGTGTCCTTCTGATGATGGTCGGTGTGCAGGTATTTACGATTGGCCTTATCAGTGAGATGATCAATTCGCTCAGACCGAGCGACAAAAGCGACCGTCCGATCAAAACCATTCTGAAATGAATCCCGCAAACGAGGATAGCGCCCCGAAAAAATGCGGGGTAGTTGTGCTCAATTACAATGGAAAGGATGTCCTTCCGGGACTTCTTCAATCCCTTGCGAAAATCGATCACCCGAATTTTCGGATTTTTCTCGTGGACAACAACTCGCAGGATGATTCCATCGAGCAGGCGAGAGTTAATTATTCAGACAAACTCCCGATGGAAATCATCCTGAATTCTGAAAACCTTTTATTTTCAGCCGGGAATAATGTCGGGATAAAACGGGCGCTGGAGGGGGGCGAAGAATATATCATTCTTCTGAACAATGACACGATTGTGCCGGTGTCGATGTTTCGTGAGCTTGCGGAATTCATGGATAAAAATCCGAAAGCGGGAATTGCGGGTCCGATGATCCATTTCGGCGAACCTGAGGGTACAATCTGGGGAGCGGGGGGGATGGTCTTTACATGGTGGGGACTTGTCAGGCATCGCGGGATAAGGCAGAAAGATACCGGGCAATTTTCCGAGCCTGCGATAGTGGATTATGTGTCCGGCGCCGCGATAATGGTCAGGCGGGAAGTGTTTGAAAAAATCGGGATGCTCAATCCGTCATTTCCGATGTATTATGAGGACACGGATTTCTGTTTTCGGGCAAAAAAAGCCGGATATGAAATCTGGTATGTCCCGACTGAGCCGCTGATTCATCTCGTGAGTGTCGCGGCGGGCGGGCAGACGTCGGGGTTCAAGATACGGAGAAGATTTGCCTCAGGGATGAGATTTTTCGCTCGTCACGCGGGATTCTGGCAGTGGCCGACGATATTTTTGGGGCAGATCTATGAAGCTATACGGGTCGGGTTGATGGTGATGAGAGGGATGTGACAAGGAATAGCTATTTAAACATTTTGTAAAATTACAAAAACACTTGCGAATATCGAAAGTATGTGGTATGTATAAGGTATGAGTGAAACAGGTAAAATTAGTATTGGCGAAAAAATTCGACATCTTCGCGAGGCCAGAGGGCTAAAGCAGAAAGACCTCGCTCAAGCCCTTGATATTGATGAGTCAGCCGTCAGTCTTCTTGAGAGCGGTGCAAGAGGAATCAAAGGGGAAGAAATACCTAAATTATATAATGCTCTGAATTGCACAGCTTCTGAACTTTTCGGAGATGAGCAGCTTCCGCTTATTAATGAATCCTCTGTTCTTACACGGATGGTCAATGAATTTTCTCCTGATGTACAGGCCGAGTTTGGCGAAATACTTGATCGTTTAGGAAGGCAGACCAAGAATTTAATTGAACTAGAATCAACAATGGGGATAAACCCAGTGAATGATATATTCAGAGTTCGGTTCACAGTCCCAAAAAATATCGGGGAAAGAAAGGAACAGGCCGGTGCTCTTGCTCAGGAAGTCCGAAGAAGATGGGATCTGGGAGGAGATCCAATTCACAATTTAGAGGACATCCTCGAGCAACATTCGGTAATTTGGGCGCGGTGGCAGTTTCCGGAGGAACTATCCGGTCTTTGTGCTCCTTACGGCGATCGAGTAGTGATTCTGGTAAATATGGATAATGTTGGATATCGCCAAAAGTTTTCTTTAGGTCATGAACTATGTCACGCAATTGCAGATATCGATAAATGTGTTGTCCTTACCCGGAAGGGGCGTGAAAGGAACGGGCGAACTAATTATTACTATATGGAACACCGTGCGGATTTATTCGCCGGCAAGCTGTTAATGCCGCTTGCTTCAGCACATAATTTCGCCGACCAGAATGGATTTGAGTTGAGTGATCTTACTGGGAAATCCGCAATGCAACTGGCCTATTTCTTCGGAATCAGCGGAGATGCTGTTTTAACTACTCTTGTTCACTATGGCATCTTAAGCTGGGATTCCCGGGGTAAATTACTGGAAAATATAACCACGCTTTCTGAAACAGGAACTCCTAAACGTAACCCCCTTGAAGAATGGTGTGATAAAACAGCAACGGATATACAGTCGCTTCCCAGGCTTGTGAAGCTTGGATTCAAGGCTTGGTTTGGTGGCCTTATTAACGAAGGTGCTCTAAGGGAGCTTCTCGATATTGACAGGTCCAATTTAAGATAACTCGCTCTTGAATACAAGCACAAATTCAATCAATAAAATGGATCAGGTATGTATGAAGAGGAACGCAAGGTTTTCATAGATTCCAATGTAATTTTCGATTTTATCGAAATAGGAAGACTTGACCTTCTGGCCCGGTTATTCAATAAAATGCATGTTGTACCTGCAGTCGATTCTGAAGTAAAGAAAGACCGAGAGAAGTATGAAATATACAGGGAAAATTTTCCAATGTTGTATCCTGAAGCTGAATGGGAACAGGAACTGGCAGATATGAATGCTGATCTAATACGTAGAGCCAGTGATGCTGACAGGTCAGCCGCTATCGCCACGAAAAACACCAGGGGGATATTGCTAACTGGTGATAACTTACTTGCAGAGGAAGCTGTTAAATATTTAGGAATGAGCCGGAATGATTTAATCAAGACTGAGTTCATTCTTCTTGAATGCGTGAAACAGAAAATGATTCCAAAAAAGGATGCTTTAATGTATTGTGATGATATATCTGAGACAAGACGAAAATATAATGACCTTGATATATCAATAATTGAAAAACTGCCAGATTAAATCCCTGATCCCCTGATGCCTAACGTTCTCTGCATAGCTTATCTCTTTCCGCCGCGAGCCGGTGTCGGTGTGCAGCGTATCACGAAGTTCGTGAGATATCTGCCTGAGCATGGATGGAACCCGATCGTGCTTACTCCAGAGAAACCCAGGGGCAGTTTCCCGATTGATGAGAGCTACCTGAGGGAAATTCCTGATTCGGTTGAAGTTCACACCGCTCCGAGTCATGAGCCGTATCATATTTATCGGTCGCTTGGAGGGTCGAAACGTCAGGACGCCGCTGATTTTCGAGGGGTTCTTGAGGGCGGGAAGCGGCTTGGCTTAATGGGCCGGATGTACTCGGCGTTTCAGGCGGCGTTTCTTATTCCGGACCCGAAAATCGGATGGTTCGGTCCCGCGATGAAAGTAGCGAGGGAGATAATCGGGAAAGGTCTGGAAGACGGGACGGATAAAGTCGATATGATTTTTTCTACAAGTCCCGAGGCGACCGATCACGTGATCGCGCGTGCTATTGCGAGAGAGTCCGGGCTTCCATGGGTGATGGATTTCCGCGATCCGTGGACGACCAGCCTTTATGCAACCCCGCGTCCGTTGTGGGCAAAACGAAAAGAGGAAGCGCTGGAACTGAGCTGCCTTCTGGAATCATCGGCGATATCGGTCGTGCAGAAAAGGTATCGCGATGAATACATTGGAAAATATCCCTCATTAACGGAAAAAACGGATAAATTCCATATCCTTCCTAATGGATTCGATCCGAACGATTTAGCGGGAATTGAACCAAGAATTTTCGACCGCTGGACTGTCGTATATACCGGCTCAATTGGCTATCCGCGCGATCCGGAGCCGTTTTTCAGGGGCTGGAAACTCGCGTGCGAGCGATCGGTTGCATTTCAGGAAAACGCCGGATGTCTTTTCATGGGGGAGTTCGACAGCCGGTTTCACGAGCTTGCGCCAAAGTATATAATGAACAGCCTGAAGATCGAGGGTTTCCAGGACCGGGACGCTGTCCTGTCAGCGCAGCTTGGAGCCGGTGCGCTTTTATTGATCGCTGAAGGATATGTCACCGGCAAGGCTTATGAATATCTTGCCGCGTCGAAACCGATCCTTGCGATTACAGAGGGCGGTGACCTGATCGAGCTGATTCAAAAATCCCGGTGCGGAGTCTGCGTTGAGCCGTCCGAGCCTGAAAAAATCGCGGATACCCTGATCGAGCTGTACGAGTCGCGCGAAAAGCCATTGGAGACCGATACGAATTACCTGGCGCAGTTCGACCGTCGAAAAATTACCGCCGACATGGCAGACCTTTTCAATGACCTCATCAAATGAGAATCCAGAAAAGTCTTCCCGCTCGCTCGCCCGCGACAGTGTCGGCACAACCCTGACCTACAGCGGGCTTTTTATCCTTGGACTTATAATTTTTGTGGTGATCGCCCGTGTGCTGGGGCCCACATGGCGCGGCGCGCTTGGAATTGTGATGCTGGCTCCGGGGATTGTCCTCAGGATCGGTAATCTCGGCTACGAGCACGGCCTTGTCGTGATCGGAGGGAAAACGCGCGATCTTCTGGGTCCGCTTACCCGCACGGGGATTGTGTACGGCTTCATCACGGGACTTATCTCCATCGGAATCCTGATGGGTTTCATGTGGGGATTTCCGAAGACATTCTGGGGGATCAATCAGGTCTGGCTGCCGCTTCCGTTCATGATAATAACGCTTGCATTTCCGCTGCATCTCATGACTCTTGTATATGATGGCGCGATCTACGCGGAGGACAGGATCGCCGCGAGGAACAAAAAGGAACTGGTTGTGAATATCGCGATGCTGATCGCTATCATCGTGGCGACTTTTATATTCAATTACTGGTTGATGGGAATCGTGGCGGCTTATATTATCGCGCAGTGTGTGAGTCTTTTTTACGCCATGATTCTTGTGAGGGGCAGAGTGAAACTGTCAGGCGGACTTGATCTGCGGCAGGCCGGGGAAGCTGTCAGGCTGGGATTTCCGGTATCGCTCGCTCATCTCGCGACATATCTCATGCTTCCCGCGATGATCATCCCGCTCTCGCTTGCTCTTCCGGGAAACGCGATTGAGAATCTTGCGAGGATCGGCTATTTCACGATCGCCTACCAGATGGTGGATCGAATCCTGCCGGTGACAAGGTCGGTCGCGTTCGCGCTTCTTCCGAAAATCACTTCAGCGGAAGAGGAGGAGGCGGGAGAGCTTGCGGCGAAAGCCAGCCGTCATACCCTGATGGTGTCGGTGGCGATTTTCGCGGTACTTGTTGTTTTTATGTACCCGATAATTTCCATACTTCTCGGCAACAGATTCCTTGCAGTTGTCGGACCATTTGCGATAATGGCTCCGGGTGGAGTGGCCTTATCGGTCGCGGGGGTCTGGCAGGCGCATCTGCTTGCAAGAAAGAAGCCTTTGCAGGTGGCGAAGGCGGGGATCATGGGAGTCGTTGTCGCGCTGATTATCACCGGTCTGGGGTTCCATTACATCCCCGGTGACAGGGAGGTCCTGGCGGCGTCGCTGGCTGTTATGATCGGAACATTCGTAAATGCAGGAATGCTTCTGCCCGCATTCTGTAAAGCTGGTAAAATAGGACCCGTGAAAGCGTTGATTCCAACTCTTGAGGATCTCAGGGAGTGGAGAAGAATTCCGGGTTTGATTGTTGAGATGATAAAACGCAGGACGAATGGGACTGAAGAAGAGTAAGACACTATGACCCCTGAACCGCTCACATACGAGAATCGCCCGTTAAGACTGACCTATGTTGCCGATGCGTGGAACACTCACACGCAGCGATGGGTGGGATATTTCCGCGAACGTGGTTGTGAGATTAAGGTAATCAGTTATCAGGACTGGGATATTCCCGGCGTTGAGGTGTACGTTCATTCCCCGACACCACGAGGAATTTTCAAAATTCCGCCATTCAAGCAGTTTCATACATTATCCGACTACCTTCATGTCCGATCAATGCTCAACTGGGCGGATATTGTCCACGTCCATTATATCTATCATTACCGCTTCAATGCTGTTTTCAATGGGATTCCCCGGCTGGTCGTGAGCACATGGGGAAAGGATATCATCCGCGACACCGACGAGCCGGAACCAAAAAGTGAAGCATACTGGAAACGCAATATTCTCGAACGCGCGACAGTCCTTACCGCGACAACTCATTTCCTTGCCGAGGCCACAAGAAAATATTCTCCGGAAGGTAAGGAAATACATGTGATTCCGTTTGGGGTCGACCTGGAAATTTTCAATCCTGATCTTTACCCGAAAAAACTCAACGATCAGCCCGATAATGCGGAGCAGCCTTTCAGGATCGGATTCCTGAAACATCTCAGGACAAAATACGGTCCGGACATACTTATCGAATCTACAAGAGTCCTTCGCGACCGTGGCTTGAACATCAGGACGATTATTGGGGGAGTCGGGGAAGATGAGGATGATCTCAGGAAGCTGGCTCGTGAAAAGGGTGTTCACAGAATCGTCGATTTTGTCGGACGGATTCCGCATGAGGAGGTCCCGGTGTTCCTTGCGAGCCTGGATATTTTCTGCATGCCATCCAGGTGGGAATCGGAGACATTCGGGGTGGCGGCGGTCGAGGCTGAAGCGATGGAGGTCCCGGTCGTCGCGACAAAAGTGGGCGGGGTTCCGGAGGCCGTTGACGACGGGGTAACAGGCATTCTGGTTCCGCCGAACGATACGATCGCGCTGTCCGATGCTATTGAGTCTCTTCTCAGTGATCCTGAAAAACGAAGAGTAATGGGGGCAGCGGGTCGGGAATTCGTCAAGGCTAATTACGACTGGCTTGAGAATGCCGGACGGATGGAAAAGATATATAATTCGCTGCTGTGAAATATTTATTTTCCGCTCCCTGACAGTCGCGGCTCTGAACAATACGTTATAATTACCAACTCCTGTGATAAAAGACTCCATATATACCTTCATTACGCGAATTTTCTACATCATTGGGAAGATATTCCTCTCAGTAATCATCAATCGCACTCTCGGAGCAACCGGTAAAGGTTTCTACGAGCTTATCCAGCTTACCCCAAATATACTGAGCATGTTCGGGACTTTTGGATTCAATCACGCCAACACCTATTTCGCCGGACGAAAACCGGACGGGGTTCCGAATTTAATCAGCAACTCGTACAGGTTGGTCTCGATTTTTTCAATTATAGCAATTGTCCTGGGAGTGGGATTCCTTCTGCTGCCTGTGAACCAGGGGATGTTCAACACGGTCCCGATTTGGATCGGATTTCTCGCGCTGGCTGTCATTCCGATTTCAATTCTTGATTTGTATCTTGAGGCAACCCTCTACGGCGAGAACCGTATCTGGGTAAGGAACCTGCACGAATTCCTTCGTGTCGTATCGGGCATCCTTCTCATGGTGGTTCTGCTTGTATTTCTCAGGCTGAATGTCGTTGGCGCGGTCTATGGTTATATTTTAGTTGCTGCAGTCCTGCTTGTATTTACTATAGTCGTGATAAGCAGGTTTCACAAAATCAAAGGTGGCGGTTTTGATACGAAACTGATGAAGGAATGCTGGCAATTCGGGAGATTCAGCTGGGGCGCCGACTTCACGAGCTATCTTCTTCTCAATGTCGATAAATGGCTTCTTTTTCTGCTGCTGCCGGTGGAATCGCGCATGTACCAGGTCGGGCTTTACGCAACCGCCGTGAACGTGATAGTGAACATCTGGATAATCCCGGGTTCGATCCAAACCGCCCTCATACCGAAAATCACACAGAAAGGTGAACCGGAGAGAAAGAAACTCGTGCCTCCAAGCCTGCGAATTGTAACCCTTATGGTGCTTCTGGCAATGGGGGCGATCGCGCTGATCGGTAAACCGGCTCTCGATATTCTCTACAACAACCCGAACAATCCCGGCGATTTCACCGAGGCGTATATTCCCATGATGCTCCTTATGCCGGGGATTTTCGCGATGTCGCTCGCGAAAGTTTTCACCGCGGATTTTTTCAGTCGCGGGAAACCATTTTACGCAATGTGGGTATCGATCCTTTCTCTTACTGTAAATGTCATTATCAATCTCATCCTGATCCCATGCGACTGGAAACTTGGTTCATTCCCCGTCGGCGGTATGAATGGTGCGGCGATCGCGTCGAGCATCGCCTATACGATCAGTTTCTTTGTGTTCCTTTATTTCTACATCCGCGAGTCCGGAGAAAAATCGCGCGATATATTCCTGCTGAAGAAGGAAGATTTCGTGCTGTTCTGGTCCTGGATACGAAATGCATGGGATAATTCTGGAGCAAAGGATGCGGACGATGAAGGTGAGGAATCGTGATGGGTAAAAAAAATCGATCCCCAAAACGTGAATCATCTCCCGGAAGGCTGCTTTTTATCAGCTATTTCTTTCCCCCGACAGCAGGCGGCGGAGTTTTTCGTCCGCTCGCGATGGTGAAATATCTCTCCAAACTGGGATGGGATATTACAGTTATCACAGCCACAACGCCAAAGCATTACCCGACTGATCCCGATCTTGAGTCGCAGATTCCATCGGGTGTTGAGGTGATACGCATCCCGGTTGTATGGGAGGGAAGTCCCTTCAGGCGGCTTCTTGGAAAAATCGGGCTTGACTGGATTCCGAAAAATCTGGTAACACCGGACGAGCGTATTTACTGGGCTGAGAAGGCATCGACCCGCGCAGGGAAGCTCATTAAGGATTCCGGGTTCGATTGTCTCTATACAACAGGACCGCCGTTTTCGATACTGCTTGCGGGATTGTGGCTGAAGAGAGACAAGAAAAATAATATTCCATGGATCGCAGAATTTCGCGACCCGTGGACACTCGCGCCGTATTTGTCGATTCCGAACGTGCATCACCGCCGGTTTGCGGGTGACGTGGAATCAGACCTGATGGAGCTTGCGGATGCGGTTGTCATGGTCACGCCGACATTCGCGCGCATGATGCGGGAGAAATATCCTCAATACGCAGTCAAGGTACAATGCGTCCCGAACGGTTTCGACGAGGAGGATTTCAGGGATCTGCCGGTGAAGGACGAGTGGCATAACGAGCATTGCACAATTGTCGCGTCCGGCACGGTTTTCGGGCGATACAACATGGATGATTTCCTCAGTGGACTGGAGCGGCTTATAAAATCCGAGCCGGAAATTTGGGGGAAACTGGGAGTCGTGTTCCAGGGACTTCCCGATGCGCGGCTTAACCGGCGCCTTCTCGAAAATAACATGATTGGGAAATGCTCATCGCGGGGATTTGTCGCGCACAGGGAAAATGTCCGGGACCTCTGGACCGCCGACCTTCTCGTTCTCCCGCTTGCCGATGTGCCGAACAGCGAGGGACATTTACCCAGCAGATCATATGAATATCTTGCGAGTGGAACTCCGATTCTGGCGATCTGTCCGGATGGCGATCTCGCCGATCTGCTCGGGAATTTCCCACAGGTGACAAGGGTCGGGCCGGGGGATATTGACGGAATTATCGATGCGATAATAAATACGGTCTCAAACTGGGAGAAAGGGATAAAACCGTCCGATGCGGGTCCCAATCTGCTGAGACAGCTTACCAGGAAAGCGAGAGCACGGGAGATGGATGAGATCCTGAAAAGAGTTGTGGCAAAAGGGAAGAGGGAAAAATGACCAGAATCCTTTTTATAGCTCCGGGCGATAACTCCCACGCATGGAAATGGGTCGGGTGGTTCGGGAAGAAATATCCCGGTGAGATCGCGCTTCTCCCCTATCAGGCTCCGGCTCCGCAGGAGATGATTCCCGGTGTCGAAATTATTGAGCCATATATCCCGCCGTTTACAATCGCATCGATAGCAAGCTGGACGGATATCGGAAAAATCAAGCGTCTTGTTCATAAAATAAACCCGAAACTTCTGCATGTTCTCTGGGCGTATGGATCGGGCACATACGGAGCGCGCTCGGATTTCCATCCGATGATAATTAGCCCGTGGGGAAGCGAGATTACGATTTTCCCGAATAATCCGGGGTTGAAAGGAGCAATCCAGAGGAAACTTATCATTGAAGCTCTCAGCAGGGCGGACTATCTGACAGCAACGAGCAATTTCCTTGCGGATGAAATTCACAAACTCGCGCCCGGAAAAGAAAAACCTGATTTGTTTCCGTATGGCGTGGACACATCAGTTTTCGACCCGGATAAAGTCGCTGAACCATTTGAGTTCGACTGGCCGGATGGCGCTCCGCTTGGAGACAGAACAATCACGGTGGGATTTTTCAAGGCTCTGAAACCCAAGTACGGACCGGAGTTTCTTGTCGAGGCGATGGCGACCGCGGCACGGAAAATCCCGGGGATTCGCTGCGTGATGGCGGGAGCGGGTGAGATGAAAGAGGAATTATTCGAACTGGCGAAATCGCTGGAAGTTGAAAACCGGATCGCGTTTCCCGGACGAATACCATATTCAGACATGCCCCGCGCGTTGAAGTCGATCGACATTTTCGCGATGCCGAGCCGGTACGAGGAGCTGGGCGTCGCCGCGCTGGAAGCGTCATCGATGCGGAAACCCGTGATCGTCACAAGAAAATGGGGAATGAAAGATGTCGCGGAGCATGGAGTCACGGGCTATTTCATCCCGGTGGGCGACACGGTCGCGCTGGCGGAGTATATCATTGAGCTGTGTGGCGATTTGCAATTGCGAAGTAAACTTGGTGATGCCGGACGGGAGTTTGTGAAATCGAAATTCGAGTTCGAGACGATAATGGAGTCGGCGGATCGATACTGCAATGAGATTATTGGGAAGTTCTTATTGTAGCTTTAAACACAATGTCATTACTGATAAAATAACCAAACCGATTCTAAATGCAAGCATTAGGGGAGATATCATGGACATGAAAAACGCAGATCCAAAGATGCTCAACGCTGTTAAAGCGTTCCTTAATCGTCAAGGGTTGGAGTATAGTGAATCTGAAGAGGAATATTGTTCTAAAATCAGCATTAAATCAGGTTCTAAAAAAGCATTTGTAAGTGTATACAATACGGGTAAGATCGTTGTGAGCGGAGGGAAATCGGCGCTTAAAAGTATACTTGAGCAGATGAAAAGAGCGATTGATACAGATGCTGTGATACCAGGACAAATGTTGCCTTTCGAGATTGAAAAATTTCCCGATACAATACAGGAAAGAGTGCCGGAATGTGATCCGGTAATTATAAGATTCATTAATGAGGCTATAATATGCTTAAGAGCAGACGCTCTTCTTGGAACTGCATTTATGCTTGGTGCTGCATCTGAGAAGGCAATAGCTATATTGATTGACTCATTTGCTCATGCAATACGTGATGAGAGTAATCGCAACAAATTCTTGTCTAGAATCAACAGGAAGATGATTTCAATAAAATATAATGAATTTGAGAAATCTTATAGGGGTTGTAAGAGCCGACCAACAGACTCAGTGTTAGCACAAGACCTTGAAGTGATTATTGGCTCCATGTTTCAGTATTGTCGCATCACAAGGAATGAAGTTGGCCATCCTCAAATAGTTCCAGATCTTGATAGAGGCGTTTTAATTGCTAATATGGGTCAATTCGCTAATTATATTCAGAGAATATATGGCCTTGTTAAATATTTTAATGAAAATGGAGTAGAAGTATGATTCGAGATCTTTTTTTCGAGATTAACGTGGTGCTAAAAAAGGGAAAATATCCAAGAGTAC